>DAIDAB010000100.1 GCA_027310845.1 bacterium
CACTTTCGCCAGTTCCGCCGTCGGCGCAGCTGCTACGTTCGCGATATTCACCGCTGTCTTCGGTGGATTTTTGAGCGACAAGTTCGGCAGGAAGAAGATCATGATTTCCTTTATCTTGGTCTACATAATAGGTAATGCGATCTACTTCCCGATCATCAACACCGCCAGCACGACGCTGATAACGCTTGCATTGTTCCTGCAGATCGGGATGCAGTACCTTGGATTTGGAGCCTTCGGAGCGTTTGCTGCCGAACAATTCCCAACCCGGCTTCGGTCGTCGGGTCTCGGCTTTTCGATCAACCTAGGCGCGATAGTCGCGGCGATTGTGATTGTTGGAATCATCCCTACCTTGGTCAACGCTTACGGCGGTGCAGCTAAGGCCTGGCCAGCAGTGGTGGGCGTGGCCATTGCGATCGACGTCATTGCGCTTATCTGCATCTTGTTAATGAAGGAGAAAAAGGTGGCAGACCTTGCAACGGTTGAAACCGGAGCTGCTCAGACTCGTGCCCAGTAAGAAAGAAGCAATCCGGAAAGTTGTAAGCTATCTGAAGCTGGATTAGACGCTTTGCTCACATCCTTAGCTGGGGCAGAAGAACTTGCGAGCTCCTTCAGTGTTGCAACACCAAATTACGCAACAACCAGAACTCGAATGTTTTCTCGGCATTGCGAATCGCTCTGACAAGTGAGAGCGGTACTGTGGAATACTAGATTCTGGAAAACGCTTTTCTAGAGAGCACCTCGCGCTCAAAACTCGCAAGAAAGATAACGATTCAAACTTACAGGTTGTGTGTCATGCTTTTAATTACTGTGAAAAGATCTGATTTGCTTTTGGAAAGAGAAGGCTTGGGACATTTTGATCAAACTGCGCATGGGCGGCAATCTCTGGAAGCATAGGGACTTTAAACGCCTCTGGCTAAGCGACACAGTGAGCCTGTTCGGAAACCAGTTTACTAATCTCGCGCTTCCTCTTCTCGCAATTCTGACTTTCCATGTGGATCCATTTGAACTGGGGCTGCTGCCGACTCTTGCGTTTCTTCCATATCCAACTCTGGGTCTCTTCGTCGGCGTCTGGACTGATAGATTCAGGAAACACAAGATAATGATAGCGTGCAACCTCGGCCGGATGCTCGCTCTCGGATCTATTCCACTGAGCTTCTTCTTTGGAACTCTCAGCCTAATCCAGCTCTATTTGGTGGCTCTTGCAAATGGCATTCTCAGCGTTTGGTTTGATGTTGCATATCAATCATACCTCCCAGTTCTTGTTGCAAGAGAAGATCTCGTAGAAGGAAATCAAAAACTCCAGATCAGCGCGTCCGGAGCTCAGGTCGCTGGTCCAGGAGTCGCAGGAATCGTCTACCAGTTCGTTGGCTGGGCCGTCACAATAGCCGCGGATGCTTTCGGATATCTTGTCTCGTTTCTTTCTCTGCTTTCAATCAAAAAGCAGGAGCAAAAGAATGCTCCAAGCGAAGGCGTAAAGCCGAATTTCTTTCGTGAAATGAAGGAAGGAATTAACATCGTATTTGACAACCCGGTGTTGAAGAGGATCGCAGGCTCGACTGCCACAAGCAACTTTGGGAGCAATATCTGGGGAGCAGTTTTCCTTCTCTTTGCCCTTCCACTTCTGAATAATTCCTCAGCCGCCGTAGGCCTTGTTGGTAGTATAGGGGCAGTCGGTTTTGTTCTTGGAGTGTTGTTGTCAAGAAAGTTCACTGCCAAGCTAGGCGTTGGAATCACGCTCGCCGTCGCAACAGGATCAGGTTTCATTGCCTTGGTGAATCCGCTGGCACAATATGGCTACCCCTTTTTTGTACTTTCCGTCGTTGCATTTATTGGCGGTGTCTTTCTCCCAATGTACAATATCAATGCGGTAAGCTTGAGGCAGGCAATTACTCCGGATAGGCTTCAGGGTAGAATGAATGCGACCACTCGTACGATAGTCTGGGGAACACTCCCGCTTGGCTCATTTGTCGGTGGCATTCTTGGAGGAGCGATAGGGGTAGTGAATACGATTTATCTCGGCGCCTTTGTTAGCGGGCTAGCAGTACTTTGGATATTGATAGGCCCTGTGAGAAAGATCAAGACTCAGCCGACTTCGCCCGAAGAAGGTGCTGTTGGCATAAAATCGGGAGAAGGGAAACAATAGATTCAGCAATGCGCCGCTAGAGATCATACGAGAATTGGTTGACCTTTGAGCGAAGATGAAGCAAATCAATCTTCTTGAGGAGGAAGTCCTCGTGGAGATATTATCGTATCTGGATCTTATTCTCCTTCCTGCGCCTGAGTGAAACTGCCTTCAAGAAGTGGCAGGGGAATTCAGGCTCTTGCCAGCACTGCTTCTTTACTCGGAGGCTTTGAGGCGATCAGAATCACTGCAAGAAGGATGAGTGCGCCTCCAACATATTGGACAATTGTGAGTTGCACTCCAAGGAACATGTAAGAGGCTATTGCGGCAGTAATTGGCTCGAAGGAAGCAGCTACGCCTGTCTCAGTAGCAGTGAGCCTCCGTAGTCCAGCAAGGTAGAGCCCGAAAGAGAGGATGGTGCCGAAGATGATCACAAAGGCCACAAGTGAAATGACAGTTATCTCAGAGGTCTGGGCTAGAGGTGGAGAATACTTTGAGATTGAGTATGCCCCAAAAGGTGATGAGACTAAGCCTCCAATGATGAACCCCCATGTAACTAGCCACCAAGGCCCTTTCTCTCGAACCAGGCGTCGAGAAGACAAAGAATAGTACGCTGCTGTTACGGCAGACAGAATTCCTGCACTGAGGCCAATCGGGGTAATCAATAACTGGAACGCACCGCGCGAAGAAAATACTCCGATCAGTAGTGCTGTCCCAAGAGCTGCGAGCAATAGAGTCAGGCTCCAGCGAGGCGACCACTGAAATGCTCCAGTCAGCGCTTCATATCCAGCCACGATTGGAAGAAACAAAAACTGAAGCAAGGTGCCGGTTGGGGCATTGGAATACTGGATAGCCACCAGATAGGTCAGCTGGCTTCCAGCGATGCCTAACACCGCAACAATGAAAAGTTGGGCAAAGTGGTCTGTCCTCCTAGGAATTGCGGGTCGGAGGATAAAAAGAAGCACAAAGCCACCGACGAGCATTCTGATAGTCACTAGCCCAATTGCTGGAAAATTGTAAGTTTGAAAAAGGGCCTGCGCAGCCGTGCCCGATAGTCCCCAGAACGCCCCCGCGATTATTGTGCCGATTAGAGATATGCGAGTTGCGTTCATGGGTAGCGAGACTTTAGATTAAGGAGCGATTAGCTTTGTGCTCTTTATCATATGATGACAGTATTTCGGGAATCTCTTTGAAGAACCGCTTCCATGGGGCGCCAGGGCTACTTTCTTGATGAACACTTGATTCTGGCTATCGCTCCGCATCAAGTATGCGCGAACTAGTAGACTGGTTTGTCTCGAAGAGTTTCTTCGAATTTCCTTGCTTTCCTACTGAAATAGAAGCAAATTGTAAGACCCAAGGCTGTCAATACAATAGCCTCTGATAGATAGCCTGCCATGAAGAGGCTGCTCGCAACTGATCCTAGAATTAGCAGGACAACGCTTCGAAGCATGCTAGATTCCATGGGCAAGATTCTATTCTCTTTTCCCAAACTATATAGCTGCCCTTTCAGGTCAACGACCAAGCGCCTTTCCAGGAAATCCCTTTGATTCTCATTGTCTTTCATGATGCAGGCATAAAGGCCTATGTCTTCGACTGCCTCTTCTTGGTCGTCTCGTGTCTTCTAAGCGATGGCGTCCCGAGGCTCTATTTTGGGATAGCCCTCCCTAATTTCTTCCCATCTGGAGAGCTAGCCGTCAATGTCCATTTAGAAAAATGAAGGGCAATCCCGCCAGCTTCCGCTATTTGCTGGACTCGCCTGCAAAGCGCGGGCTTGAACAAATCTCTCGTATGCCTCGCGAATAGCTTCATGACCCCGTGGAATTTGCCCGGGTTGTCTTCGATGCCCGACCCTTCGCCGCAATGTTCGAAAAGAGATAGGCTAGGAATGAAATATGTTCCATCCAGGTACTTGCCGCGCTAAAGAGAATAGAACGCCCCTTACCAATGGGAACGGCCAATCTTTAAGATTGACAATACCCTAATACGAGGCGTAAATTTAAGCATAGCTTGGAATCAAGAGGCTTCCTCGTTTGTCCAAGCAAAGCGAGTTGCGTGAGAAAATTCACGCCGGATGCAGCGGCTGGTCGTATGAAGACTGGGTCGGCCCGTTTTATCCAAAGGACGCAAAACCGAAGGATTTCCTGCGACTATACTCCTCTGTCTTTGACTCGGTCGAAATCGATTCCACCTTTTACAGAATCCCAAACCAGTTTATGATTTCCCAGTGGAAGAAAAACACTTCGGACAGTTTTCTCTTTTGCCCCAAGTTTCCTAAGAAGATAACCCACGAGCTAAAACTCCAGAACGTGTCGAGCACACTTTCTTTCTTTTACAAGACGGTCGCGGGCCTCGGGAACAAACTCGGGCCACTGGTCGTCCAGATGCCGCCTTCGTTCAAGTTTGAAAAGGGAATTAAGGATCTTGAGAATTTTCTCTCCAAAGAAATCAATAGCGGTTTCCGCCATGCAATAGAATTCCGCCATGCGTCATGGTTTCGTGATGACGTGTACAAATTGCTTGCTAGTCACAACGTCGCCCTTTGCTGGTCATTGAATCAGTACCTCAAAGGAATCCCAACTAAGCTGACTTCAAATTTCGTCTATGCGAGGATGGTGGGAGAGCGCGACATTACTACTTTCAATGAAAAGCAAAAGGACAGAAGCAAGGAATCAAAGGAGATGGCTGATGCTATCAAATCGGTTGCCGGATCAATCGATGACGCCTTTATCTTCTTCAATAACCACTTTGCGGGGTTTGGTCCGGAATCCGTTAACGAGTTTCGAAGACTATCAGGACTGATGGAGATGGACTATTCCAAGTTGAGTACGGAGAGTCCTGTAATGAAGGATACAAAGCAAGCTAGCCTAGGCGACTTTTGAAGAAGTGTAACTAGCTCTGGAAGAAATGTCGGACGCCGCATCAAGACTTGGTACAAAGCTTCCAGTTCGCGTCATTTTCCACATGGATATTGATTCTTTCTACCCATCCGTAGAAATCAGAGAAAACCCGACACTCAAACGGAAGGTCGTGATCGTAGGAGCCGACCCAAAAGATGGAAAAGGAAGAGGTGTGGTTGTTTCTTCTTCGTATGAGGCAAGGAAACTCGGGATTCGCTCGGGGATCCCGATTTCGCGCGCATACAGGCTTTCCCCCGACGCGGTGTACTTGAGACCAAATTTCGCTCTTTACTCGAACGTCTCAAAGAGCATCATGAAGCTTCTTCGCAGTTTTGCAGACAGGTTTGAACAAGTGAGCATCGACGAGGCCTTTCTCGATGTAACAGAGAAGGTCGGCGGCAGTTATGAAAGAGCTAGAGATTACGCAATCACGATCAAGACAGAACTAGAAACAAAAGAGAAGCTGACCTGCTCAATCGGCGTTGCCCCAAACAAGTCTTCTGCCAAAATAGCTTCTGATTTTCAAAAACCCGATGGGCTGACTGTAGTTACTCCTGATCAATTGAAGCGCTTTCTTGCCCCTCTGCCCTCTCGAGCCATAAGCGGAATAGGAAACAAGACGGAAGAATTCCTAGAGTCTATTGGTGTGAAAACAATCGGTGACCTGCAGAAAATTCCTGGTAAGGACCTGGTAAAGTACTTTGGAAAGACAGGGGTCTGGCTCTGGGGCGTCGCTAACGGATTAGAACAGATTGAAGTCAAAGAGAAACCTATGAGGTCGCTAGGAGCTGAGCATACCTTTGAAAAAGACATCGAGGATAAGGCAGAACTTTTTTCAAAACTCGAAGAGCTTGTTGATAGACTGCATAAGAGAGTTGTCTCTGCCTCTGTTAATTTTCTAGTAGTAGGAATCAGGATACGCTTTACACACTTTCAGACTTTCTCAAGGGAGCACACTCTTCCCACTTTCACTACTGATAAGGAAGTAATACTTTCGGAAGCAAAAAATCTCCTGAGGGAATTTGAGAAAAAGAAAGATAAGGTTAGGCTCGTGGGAGTGTACGTATCTGATTTCCGACAAGTGGATCGGCAGGAAGGACCCAGAGAAAGCTTGGAGAGTTGGGTATCTGAATGAGGAGTTTCTATTGAGTATAAGAGCGCGAGAATCAAGATCAAAAATGGTGTCAAAAATTTCTTCCAAGCAGTTGCAGAGCATAGATTAAGAATCAGCCTATGCAAATCATTTTCACTTGTGATTAATATCCACGGGCTTGAAAAGTAAAACGCAAATACGCAGAAACCTCAACGGAAGAAGCAAGGAACTCTTCATGAATCAAAGAGCTCAACTCTCCAATTTTCTGGATCAGGTTTACAACATAGACGTACTCGATCTTCTAAAGCAATTGCCAGATAACTCCATTGATTGCGTCTACGCAGATCCTGATTACAATGTTGGAAGGAAGTACAACGACAGGTCCTACACAAAGTCATTCCAAGAGTACATCGAGTGGTGCAAATCCTGGGCTAGGGAGAGCCATCGCGTCTTGAGAGAACGCGGGAATTTCTTCATAATCAACTACCCAAAAAACAACGCATATCTTCGAACGGGATACCTCGACGGCGCGTTCTACGATGTCAACGAGTACGTGTGGGTTTACAATACGAACATCGGCCACAGCGCTCGCCGCTTCACGACCGCTCACAGGTCGATTCTCCACTGCACAAAATCAAAGAACAACAAATTCTACAAGGAAAACGTAGCGCTGGAATACAAGAACCCAACTGACAAGAGGATCAAGGCGCTCCTGCGCCAGGGGGTACGGGGCAGGATGCCTTACAGCTGGCTGTATTTCGACCTCGTAAAAAACGTGAATGTGACAAAGACATTCCATTCGTGCCAAATACCCGAGGGCCTCTCAAGAACTCTCATCGCGTCGTGCACAAAGCGAGGAGACGTCGCAGTTGTTCTCTTCGGAGGGAGCGGCTCAGAGATAATCGAATGCAAGAAATTAGGCGTCCACTACGTTTCCGCAGAGATCGACAAGCAGTACCACCGTCTGATAATGAAGAGGCTAGAGGCAGGCGGAGCAGTGCCTGCGAAATACAGGATGATCGAAAGAATGCATTGAAAGCGGATACCGGCCACCCAATTGCTTCAGAATCCACGCACACTTCCCATCCGCAGTAAACAGAGGGGGACATAGAATGAACGCCTACCAAAAATGCCTCTCGGAAGAGAGAACTCTAAGATTGCGAGTTAATACGACCTGGCGCAATATGAAGGTATGCTATCCAAAGCAAGTTTTGCAACAATTGTCCCAATCCGGAGCATGAATAGAGCAATCAATTTCTACACCAAAGTACTTGCTGGAAAACTTTCCATGCGAACAGAGAGAGAAAAAAGGGAATGTGGGCAGCTGTGAAAATTGGAAAGGAGGAGTTCTGGCTAGTATCTGGGGCGAAGAAATCTGATCTTGCTTACAC
>DAIDAB010000101.1:0-3117 GCA_027310845.1 bacterium
GTGCTCTAAAGGTAAGCCTAATGAACGTGGCAAAGGTGAGCCACTCGGAAGCCAACTCTCTGCTTGAAGAGTTGCAAAGGAGAGGTCTTCTACAAATCAAGAAGGAAGATAGACTCGGAACCCAGTATTATTCTACTCCAAGGGGAGAGGATTTCGTGGAGTTGTGCCAGAGACTGAGCGACATGCTGGTCGAAGCGCCAAGGGCAAGAATCCTCAATCCAGTCGCAAAGAACTTCCAATAGTCAGCAGGGTCTGCCTTTCCCCTTCAATTATATTGGAGAGTAAAGTGGACCGGAGGGGATTTGAACCCCTGACCTCTCGCGTTCTTGGTTTTCCGCCTAAACGTGCAAGGCGAGCGTTACTACCCCTGAACTACCGGCCCGCGTTCTAGACACGCATTCAGATTGCATTTAAAAGAGATACCACATTCCAATGACTTCCGGGGTCTTTGGGAAAAAGAGTTGCTGGCGTGCGATTTTGTTCATCATCCCGAACACCAATTTCAGAGCGCCCGTCGTAGCAACGCACGCCAACATACTTTAAGAAATTATCCAGTCTGTGATTAATCTTACCATGTGAAACGGCATTACGAGTGCGCTGATTCGACGTTTGTCAGGGCCTTTCTGAGCAATATCCTCACGTCCACAGCGAGATCTCCCTTAGAGTATATGAAAAGAGGGTTAATGTCAATTGATTCTATCGCTTCCTCTTCGTGCATTAACTTTCCAACGGCGACTAGGGTTTCAGCGCCCGACCTGATGTCCAAGGGCTCTGATCCCCTGAATCCTTTGAGCAGGGCGGATGATTTTGTTTGTCTCATCATTGAAATTGCCTCGCTCCTCGAAAGCGGTGCTAGTCGAAATGAAACGTCTTTGAAAAGCTCGACATAGATTCCCCCGAGGCCAAACATGACTGCCGGACCGAACTGCGCGTCCCTCACTGCACCAACAACAAATTCGAAACCCTTAGTGGCCATTCTCTGGAGGAGCACACCTTCAATACACGCCCTTGAATTAGCGTTCCTAACGTTTCTGAGAATCTTGGAATAGGCTCTCTGCGCTTCCTTGACAGAACCGATATTCAAAATGACAGCGCCAATATCTGATTTGTGTACTATGTCTGGCGAAACTATTTTCATCGCAAGAGGGAATCCTACTCGCTTTGCGATTACGCTAACCTGTTTTTCCTCTCTCGCAAGACCTGATCTCGCTACGTTAATCCCGTATTGTCTTGCAATTGCATCAGCTTCATGTTCGAAGAGAAGCGTTCGGCTGGATGCGATGGCAGATTCTATGATCTTTCTTGTGGAGTGCCCCTTTGATTGCTTCATAGGGTCTTCACTTTCTCGACTCTAGCTCGCGGCGTCTTGCGATCAAGGCGTACATCCCGTCAACGGCGCGCTCTGCAGTGGGATAGGCTGCAAACTTCTTTTCAAGCATTCTAGAGTAGGCCACCTGGGAAAGATGCCCGCCAACCATGGCGGCTGTGATTGGTTTGGTGGCTTTTCCTCCTCCTGATGATGCTATTATCGCCTCTCCCACGAGGAGCGGGTCGATGTTCGCAGTTTGGCAAAAGAGAGCTATCACGCCGTGCACGTCTTTTCTTGCTAAGAGTATGCTGACCATTTTTCGATAAACTTCGTCATCGGCATTGGCTGTCAAGTCTATCGGATTGCGCATAGAGCCAAAGCTTGGCATGAGTGTTCGAAGCTCTTCCTTGAGGTCTGCAGGAATATCCATCAGACTTAGCCCAAGCTTTTCGCATCTATCGGTCGCAAGCACGCCTATGCCCCCGCCATTTGTGACAATTACCATTTTTTCTCCTTCTGGGACCGGGTTTTCATTTATTGCCTGAATCCAATCAAAAGCCTGGGTCATGCTTTCTGCTCTCATTACTCCGGCCTGTTCGAACGCCGCTGAGAAAACAATGTCCTGCCCTGCGATCGAGCCGGTGTGTGAGGAGGCAGCTTGTGCCCCTCTTTGAGAGCTGCCCGCCTTTATCACCACAATTGGTTTATTCTTGACCGCCCTCTTTGCCGATTCAAAGAATCTTCTTCCATTTTTGAGCCCTTCCATGTAGATCAGAATCGACTTTACGCTTTCATCCAGAGAAAAGTAATCCACGAGGTCGGCATCATCCACATCTGCTTTGTTGCCAATGCTTACTATGGCGGAAACACCATAACGCTCCTCGGTCGTCCACGACATTAGGGCAAGTCCGAGCGCACCTGACTGGGTTATGAATGCTGTCTTTCCACCCAACACATAATTCGGCCCGAAAGTGGCATTCATCTTACTTCCTGCATAGAAGATGCCAAACGTATTGGGGCCAATTATCCTCATGCGGTACTTCTGCGCAACTTCTATTATGCTCCTCTCAAGATCTGTATTCCCAACCTCGGAGAAACCAGAGGATATGATTATGGCAGCTGGCACTTTCTTCTCTCCGCATTCTCTTACTGCAGCTTCTGTATCTACGGCTGGAACTACTATGATTGCGAGATCTATCCTCTGCGGGATTTTTGTAATGTTTTCATAGCATTTGAAATCAAGGATTGATTCTGCCCCTGGATTTATTGGAAAAACATTTCCTGAAAAGCCGGAGAGCTTGATGTTTCGCAAGATCTCGTGACCAATCTTGCCCGGCTTCCTCGACGCTCCGACAACGGCGATGCTCTTGGGGGCAAAAAATGGCTCGAGCTCCTCTTTCGCCGTCAACGCGGCTATTCATTTGTAATGACTTGTATATCCGTTTTAGGTGTCACGTTATTTCATTCTAATTTGGAGATTGCAATGAAAGCTTTTTTTACACTTGATGAAGAACTGTGTTCGCTTTTGGATGGGCCTGTGGCTCAGATTCGATGCGGCATACACTGCTGCATCGAAGGGTAGCCAGGCAGAGAGTGTACTCGCCTAGAGCGGAGGACTCTTAATCCTTAGGTCATGGGTTCAAATCCCATCAGGCCCGCCATCATCATCGGTCTGGCCCAGATATCGCGAAGTTGTGGAAGCAATCACAACCAGCCGAAAGCCAAGTCAAGAAACAGCCGATCCATGCTCAAGTAATCTTTTTTCAGAACCTAAACGGGCGCTAATACCGGCCATCGAACCACTAATT
>DAIDAB010000101.1:3127-7486 GCA_027310845.1 bacterium
GTTTGTGCCCTTTGATGGGGCGGCAAACTGCGCCGCAATAGGGAAGCCTTACTTCTGAGGAATGGGCGGCATGATTGGTGGGAACTATGGAAATATAATGCACAACATATGGTCGGATATTTTGGTAGCGTCGACTATTCATCTGGTTTTTTACGGAATGATGATTGGCTTTCGAATTGGTCGAACTCTTGAAAACGCGGAATAGACTGCATTGCCACTTGGGCCAATGCAGAGCTCCCGCCATGGCGCGAACTTCTGCTACTTGGAGAGCTTCGGTAAGCTTCTACACTGGTTAATTTCAGTCCCCCAGAAAGCCCAGCAGCTCAGGATTCACCTTGTCCGCGTGTGTCCATGTGACGCCGTGAGGCCCACCCTCCACCACCACAAGTCGGCTTCCCTCTACGGCCTTACTCGTACGGATCCCTGTGGCGGAAATAGGGAGGATGCGGTCTGCATCGCCGTGAATGACAAGTGTTGGTACGTTGATTTTCGTTAGGTCTTGGCGGAAGTCGGTTCCCCAAGCTGGGACGCAGTCGAGAGTCCCCTTGGCAGAAGCGGCTACCGCGATGTTCCAGCTGTTCTGGACAGCCTGGTCGCTGATGCGCGTCCCGCCCAAGACGTCTACATTGTAAAAGTCCTTGAGAAACGCTGAAAGGAACGCCGGCCGGTCCGCGACGATGGCTTTCTGGATCCCGTCGAAAACACTGCTGTCCACTCCTTCCGGGTTGTCAGCGGTCTTTAGCAGGAATGGCTGGACCGAAGAGATAAACACCGCCTTCGCCACGCGCTTTGTTCCGTATGTGCCCAGATAGCGGGCGACTTCGCCTCCACCCATCGAGAACCCGACCAGCGAAAATTCACGCAGGTCGAGCTTGGTCACGACCTTATGCAGGTCCGCTGCGAAGGTGTCGTAGTCGTAGCCAGTCGTCGGCTGGCTGGACTTGCCGAATCCCCTCCGGTCGTATGTAATGACGCGATGACCTGCGGCCAGTAGAACGCCCACCTGCTTCTCCCAGGAAGAACCGCTCAGCGGCCAGCCGTGGATCAGTACGACGGATTCACCCGTACCGTGGTCCTCATAGTATAGATCAATACTCCCTGAATTTTCTTGACCGACATTGATGTAGGGCATGCAGACTCTCAACTAGCTAATTTCTGTTAGAGGTATTTTTCGTAAGGAAGACTCAGTATTTCCTAGCTTTCTTGCAACCTTCGCATATAAAACTCATATTACCCTATCCTCTTATTGGCGTTAGATATGTTTCAGCCTGTCCGTGGGCCTTGCAGATTCCTTTGCCACATTCAATGCAGATGCCTCATGCAACAGTATCGCAGAAATATACAAATCTTGCGTGCCTTCTGCTTTGTTTTCAATATCAAGCTGACAAAAGTGTAGAGCTGCCTTAGCTTCAGGCCTATCATGAAAAATAATAGTGCATTGTTGACAATCGGCGGCCGCCACAAAGTTGCACAACATTATATTGATGTGAACCTCTCGTTCACAGAATGAGCAAGGGGATTCCAGATAGAATAATACTCGTCATTGTTTAGATTTCCTTAATCTCATTCGTGGAGAGATGTGGTCAAAGCGTTGAATGAATTGGGACTCGATGTTGAAAGACAAAGTTGAGGCCGGATCCTTCTAGCTATTCTCGCTGATCATCGTAGTCCGAGCGCATCTTTCAGATCTATTTCGTGATCTTGCTCCTGCGCTATTATCTTTCTCAAAGCCTCCGAGAGCGCAAATTCTCCTGCTGCTTCTGCTTCGCGGATTCTCTCCCTATAGTTCGTGATCGTATTCTGCTCGTCCTTTAGGTCGATTTCGAGCATTTTCTTCGAATCGTTTGAAAATTCGGCTTGCTTTCCTGTCACAGTGGGCTTGCCTCCTAGATAGTCCACCTGTCTTGCGATTTCTAGGGCATGCACAAGTTCCTGCGAAGCATGAAGCTTCAGTTGGTCTGCGATGTCATTGTACTCGGCGCCCTTCAGAGAGACACTAAAAACTACATACTGAATAATTGCCTTGTATTCTCTTGCAAGATCTTCGTTTAGTCCCTTGATTATCTCGTCTCTGCTCGTTGAAGAGGCTGCACCGGCGTCAGCTGCTTTTGCAGTCGAATTATTCTTGTTGCTCGGCATTATATTTACCTCCTCGCATGTAGGAGATCCATCCTAATATGATTTGCATCTAGTTCGGTTGTGTCGCATCAAGTGGGTGGCGAAGAATAAATTATCGCTACTTGCATCCTCACCTTTTGTAAAAACATGTCCTGTTTTGGACAGTATTCGAAAGGATTCCAAGGCTTAGGCGCGAGAAAAGCTAGACGCTGTTGTATGAAATGAGCTTCATAGCCTGGGTCGCAGTGACATTCGTTACCGGACCAGTACTGCCATCGCTCCAGTGTTCCAAAACATGTCCAGCAAAAGTTTCGAGCAGAAAATATGTCAGAAACTGTATCTTTCTCTGACAAAACGAACTGCATCGCTCTCGACCTACTAGCTCGCGTTTCAAATCCGAACGTAGTTTCATTCGATGACATAATTTGTCCTCAACTCTAACTGCTGGTACTACTTCTTCCGGACAAGTCCTGATTCTAAAGGAAGGTTCTTCCGAAACGAAGGGTCGAGACGCTCAGAGCAACAACATCTACGCGGCGAAGCTAATCTCAGAGATCGTGGAGAGCAGCCTTGTTCAGATAGGAGAATCGCTATCGATGCCAAAGTCCTCGGTCCAGAGCGAGCTAGAGAGACACACTGCCGGGCGCTGCGCATGAATAGTCGAGGTCGCAATAGCAGATACATGCCTGACAAGAATTCGAGATGAACTAATCACTTCTCACATTGAGTTCCCAGCCCCATTCTGCAACTTCATCCATGATCGTTCGCGTTTCAATAACAATCAATTTTATGACCAAATATCTCAAGTGAACCATGAAAAATGTGGTGTTAGCACTCATACTGAATATATACTAGAATTGCTGCTGAAGAATTTGGCCGATATTCATCATACTGTAGAGACAATAGGTGAATCAGAAGTACTTGAAGAAGCGGACATTGATTGGAGTTTCGCCGAAAATGGCTTCCTCAAAGTCACTCAAGGCACAAAGATTATGGCGATACCACTGTCTTCAATTCTTAAGGTCCAGAACATAGTCTAGCAAACAGAGTGGAATTTTGCCTCCCCATAAAGTAGAACTTATTCCAGACACCAAGTTAGATAGGGTCAGCAAATTAATCGCAAAGTATGTTGAGTTTCCACAGTTTAAGAATGCTGACCTAAAGAAGGGGTACTTTTGTGCAAATTGCATTTATTTTTGGGAAGGTCACGATGACTGCGCGATAGTTTGTGCAAAGGGAGAAAGCTTAGACGGAGTCTCGTCGACTCGTATTGCTCCATACGGAATGTGCGGACTCTGGAAACCAAACTGGGATGTCATTCGCGGAACGAAGACATAGCCCTATGAAGTGAAGAAGAATGGCAGAACAAATCAAACCTGGAATTGAAATGGTCAAAGAGGCACGGATTAGCAAGAAAAGAGCCGGCTACATAGAGATTGACGATTTCAAGAACTCTGACCTCAAACAGGGTTACTATTGCTACAACTGTGTTTACTATGTGAATGCCCTCGGAGGAAAATGCCTCATAGTCCACAGCCGCGGCAAAGATTGTTTTGGCAAGAATTCAGATGTCATCGCTACTTTCGGATACTGTCCTCTATGGGCGCCAAACCACGCAATGGTCAAGAAAAAATAGACTAAATCAATGAGCTCCAAAATTGATCCGTAGGAGTGCATTCTGATTGATTGATTTCCCAGTCTGGCTTCGGGTTTCTCATCTGGTCAATGTCATCTTCATCACACTGCTAATCAGAAGCGGATTAGAGATCCTTTCAGCGCATCCAAAGCTATACTCAAATGACAATGCAATTGACGGAAAAGAATGGATCAAATTTTCAAGGAAAAAGATGCCCAAGGACAAGCTCTGGACTTCCACCGACGAAGCAACCAAATTTTCATCTTGGATAGCTCTCCCAGGGAGGAGCAATCTTGGTCTAGGAAGACACTGGCACTTTTTCTCAATAATTTTCTGGGTAGGTAACGGAATCGTATATTACGTTCTGCTTTTCGCGACGGGTCTCTGGAGGACGCTTATCCCTACCTCTTGGTCATACTTTCCTGAAGCATTCAAGACAATGATTTCAATGGCAGGTGGTCATCTTCCTCCTCTTGGGAATCCATTCGACCCAGCACAGCAGCTCGCCTACGCAGGGGTCGTATTCATCCTCGGTCCTTTGATGCTTCTCACCGGTGCGGCGATGTCTCCCGCAGTTGGGGCAAGATTCCCACGGTACCCAAGAA
>DAIDAB010000102.1 GCA_027310845.1 bacterium
TGCCTTTGTTTTTTGGGAGCTCATTAGACCACTCTTGCACTCGGGACCTTATATGACATGCTCCTGATGAGATAAGAAGAATCTTCTAACATCATCACCCATCGGTTAATCTAGGTAATCAAGAAATTGATTTGTGGTACTGAAATAACCTTGGCTATCCGAAAGTTTGCTCTTCGGTGAATCGAGAGAACGCGAATTCTCTTAGAGATGTACAGAAATAGTCGAGCATTTACGATTTTATAATTTCAAGGGCTCTACGAAGGAATCTGAGAAAGCGCGCCTCAACCATATAGATTTGGCTGAAGTCACTTCACGGTAACCGACTTTGCCAGATTTCTCGGATAGTCGGGATTCGCATTTCTTTCTATAGCTGAATAGTAGGCTAGAAGTTGGAGAGGCACTATCTCGATAAGCGGATAAAAAGCCTCATCAACCGTGGGTAATGGCATCCAATAATCGTAGATCTCGTTTGGTATGTTTGAGATTCCAATGACCTTTGCTCCACGTGCCTTGACCTCATGCGTGGCTGTCGACATGCTCGCATAAGTAGAATCGCCGGGATTTATCACGACCACGTAAGCATTAGAATCAATCAACGCCAAAGGCCCGTGCTTCAGTTCCCCGCCCGGAAATGATTCAGCATGAATGTAAGAAAGCTCTTTCAACTTCAAGGAGGCCTCCATGGCCACGTACTGGTGGATTCCATTCCCCAGCACATAGATGTCTGAAACGTTCTTGAGTTCGCTCGCGATTTGTTGAATGTATGAATAATTGAGAAGGAGTTTTGATATATTGTTCGAGATTTGATTGAAGTCGGGAGCATCCAAGACACCGCATAACTTGTTCGTCAATTTGTACAATATCGCCAATTGCGAAGTGAAACTTTTCGTTGCAGCGACACCTATCTCTGGACCACAATTCAGCGATACGGAAATTGAAGACATGTGTGCAAGAGAAGAAGTCATCACGTTCGTAATTGAAATAACTTCCGCGCCGCTGTCCTTTGCAATGTTTGCAGTTTCGAGGACATCCGCACTTTCGCCACTTTGAGACAACGCTATTAGAATAGAATTGCTATCGAAATAAACTGGGGAAAACTGGGTCTCGCTCGATATAAGGGATTCAATCTTGATCCGCGCGTACTTCGAAAATAGATACTTTCCAATGAGCGCGGCATTAAAACTCGTACCGCTGCCTGTTATGTACACATTCTTGCTTCGCACGATAGACGCGGCAAGCCAGTCGAGCTCCCGCGTTGTCATTCCGCCGGCTCTCAGTATGGTTATTGGTTGTTCGTAGATCTCTTTTAGAGTGTAATGCACGTAGTCACTCTTGTCCGCATCAGCAAATTCCTTTGAGATCTTTGTTATTTGATGGGGTGTTGGATTTCCTTCAAAGTCTGAGATAGAAATTGCTTTGGAACTCAACATTGCAAATTGACCATTGTCGAGATATACCACTTCATCTGTGTTCCGAACAAATCCGAGGATGTCGCTTGATGCGAAATAGCCATGCTTCCCAACCCCGATCATGAGCGGTTCCTGGAATCTGGCTGCAGCCAGACCGCCATCTTTTGAAATGGCTATGAAAGCGTACTTGCCCTTGAGCTGCGAAAGCGTCGTGATCATTGATTTCTTAAAGTCACGCGTAGTATCGTAGTTTCTTTGCAGGAGATTTGCGATTACTTCGCTGTCAGTCTCGCTCCTGAATGTGTACCCTGACAAAGAAAGCTCACGCTTTAGTTCTAGATAATTGTCAATTATCCCGTTGTGCACAATCGCAATTCCATTCGAACTTGACAAATGAGGATGAGCATTGGCCTCATTTACTTTTCCATGTGTTGCCCACCGGGTGTGTCCTATCCCAACATCTCCAGGAAGAGAATCCAAGTTGACGGCGTTGTTTACTTCAAAGACCCTACCTACTCCCTTCTTTACTAGAATCCTGTCCATAAAAGAGGTGGCTACGCCAGCACTGTCGTACCCTCTATACTCCATCCGCCGGAGACCTTCGACGAGCAACGGAGCAGCTTGACTGGAACCGGCATAACCGAGTATGGAACACATATGTTGATCAAGAGTCTTAGGCGCCTTAAATGCAGCAAGTATCTTTCGTACAATGTCTTCCTCCCAATCATTCTTACTAGACAATTGTCTTGTTGATAGCTGATGCACATTCTAAAACGATCAGTTGCATGAAAAGAGCTAATAAAGGTAGTATCCGAAGGATGAGAAATATTTCAACGGCCATTGTTACCGGAGGCGCTGGCTTCATTGGAAGCCATATAGTAGACCAATTGCTCAAGAAGAACATCGAAACCTTCGTACTTGACAACTTCAGTACTGGCTCAATGGAAAACCTGGTACAAAATAAAAATAACAAATTACTTCACATCATATCGGGAGACATCAAAAACGTAAGCAATCTGCTCTCCGATGTCAATAGTGCGGATGTGCTCTTTCACGAGGCTGCGATCGCAAGCGTCCCGAGATCAGTCGAGGACCCTATTTTCGTCCACAATGTAAATGTAAACTCGACATTGGAAGTGCTAGATTACTGTCTCAAGAAGAAAGTGAAGCGGTTCATTTTCGCATCCTCCGCGGCGGTTTACGGCAAGATCAAGGAGCCTCCTGCGATGGAAAACCTTCCCTGCGCGCCAAGTTCGCCCTACGGCGCCTCGAAAATGGCGGTGGAGGACTATCTCAACGCATACCATAATACGTACGGACTGGACACAGTGATCCTGCGTTACTTCAATGTCTTCGGCCCTCGGCAGAAGACGAACAGTTACAGCGGAGTGATCACTGTTTTCATCAACAACCTGCTGCAGGGGAGGAATCCCACGATATTCGGAGATGGGGGCCAGACCAGAGATTTTGTCCATGTCAGGGACATCGCCCAGGCAAATATGATCTCGATGGAATCTGACCAAGCGGTCGGAGAGGTGTTCAACGTAGCATCTGGGAGCGCGGTGAGCATTCTCGGATTGTTTGAGCTAATCAAAGACGCAACGGGAGCGAAAGATGCCTTGCCACAATTTGCAGATCCTGCGATGGGAGATGTGAGGATTGGCGCGGCATCCATAGACAAAATCAAGAAAAGCATGGGTTACAATCCCAGGGTTCGCTTGGACGAGGGATTGGCTGAACTCGTCGACGAAACCGCGAAGAAAACTGTAAACGTTGTGTACAACGGTTGAGCGCTGATTCAAGCAGCGGGAAGCTTTCGAAGGATGAATATTCAGTCTCAGTAGAACTAAAGAGGGCCTTTGTGTTTTGAACCAAATTATCTGCTTCTCTTAGATAGCTCTACTGAATTTCGTTCTAAACCATTTAGGTGAATTCGTGGACATCGTCGCTGATGATAGAGGCGAGTCTAGCTCTCCAAGCGCATCTACGAGTTGCGAAAAGTAAGAAGGCAGCCTGTCGTAAGGATTCGGCAGATTGGCGTCAGTAAAGTAAAGAAAAGCCACGCAGCTCGAAATTTCGTCGATGGAAGATCTATCGAAATCCTTGACTCCATACGCAATCATTGAGAGCTTTTCTCTTCCAAGAATTGGAGAGTTACCCGGAGGCCAGATATCTGGCATCCCTAGATTCTCGTAAATGTTGAGGACATCCATAGTCCCAAGATATCTAGGAGGCATGTTCTTCCCAGGATTCCCGATCGTCACAGTCATGTGGGACGACTTTACATGACGTCCTAGAAATGAATAGTACTCTTCATTTCCAGGCGAATCAGACATCTCGTCAAACATTATGCCATCGACATCGTACCAATTCTTGTAAGCATCAATGTCAGCTATTACTGCGGTTTGCTTTCTCAAAGCATATCCAGTAAAGACATAACCAAGGACCGTGACGCCAGCTGACTGTAATTGCTTGATGCCTGAAACATAGTTAGGATCGCGGAATCCGCCGGGCCCATTATGAGGGTTGATTATCGAAAGTATCGGAACAGAAGAGTGGGTTGTTTTTGCCTGAATAACAATTTGCCAGCTGGTTCCCGGGTAAATGTAGAGCGGGAGAATGATTCCTGTAACGGTCTTGGAGGAGCGTGATCCCATAATCAAAGCCTGAGAGATTGAGTCAACATAACCATGCCTTATATTTGAAGCCTCATTCAGTGATGCTCTTGGTGGAGGTTCTTTGACCCAAGGCTCTTGTTTTGATCTAGACTGCGCTAAATCACACATAGCGCGCAAAATGTATGCTTGCGGATTTCGCAAGGTTCCGCCTGATAACTATTGAAGAGAGCATGACAGCGAGAATGGTTTCCCCCAAGTACGCGAAGACTATATTTTGGAAACCTGATTGAGCCAGAATTGCTCCAACACCCATTACAAATAATGTTCCGATAATTGCGATCACACAAAGGGGCCTGATCTTGTTAATGAAAATGAGAAACATGGCGTTTCCTCCAAACATAGCCATCAAGATATCGCTCACTGCGGCAACGTAGAATATGTTGACACTCGCGGTCGAGCCTCGGAGAGCCGAGACAATCTGCGGGGCCATGGAAATCATGGCGACGGAAATCAATACAGAGACGCCAATAGTTGCGAGCAACAAGTTTCTGTATCGCGTTCTCAAGAACTGAGCGACCTTGTTTGTTTCCGAAGCTTTGCGAACCAGTGTCATGTTGTACAGTTCCTCATGCAAGTGGCCCATCATGATATACTGAAATATCAGCGCTGGAAAAAGGACCAGCAGGGCCAAGTCCACACCGATCTCATACACAGGGTTGAACACCATCGGCAGTTTAAGCCCATCAACAAGATGGACAGGATTGAACACCCAAGAAATCACTCTGTCGCCGAACAGCATGCCGTAGAAGAACACTCCATAGATGCAGTATGGTAGAACTTCCCACAGCTGCACACGGGATTTAGACCGGAGCGTAGTACTGATAGCTGCAGTGTCATAGAAGAAACTCGGTTTCACACCTCCTATCGAAGATGTGATACTCCTTGCGCTGAAAATGGTATAGTGACAGTAAGCCGCGGGCACTAACAGCACAACGAGGGCTGAAGCGAGGGCGTAGAAATACCTCATAGTTGGGTCGGGTACAAAATCTGCCGCGAAAAAGTAGACCGAAAGCAGTGCGATGAATGCAGAAGAATATGATGCAAGCACCAAGCCGAGCTTCTTACGACTGTAAATTATCATGTAGCTTGTCAATTGTAGAGAAAGCGTTGCTTCACTGAAAATAGCGATTGCGACAAGAGAAAGCGGAATCCTCTCAAGCGAAGAGACTGCATACAGCCCTGTAGAAGTTAAAGCTAATGTGACTAAGAAATTACCGTAATATCTTTTCAGAACTCGTCTGGTTTCCGACACATTGGATTGGCCATCATAATACGTGAATAGTCTCCCCATGCCGAGCATGTCGCCGGCCACAACGAGGCCCAAGAAGACGCCAATCATGAATGCCGTGGTTACATCCAACGGCATCAGCCCTGAGAGCCACAAGGAAACGCCGAAAATCAGCAGTATGCCCCAAGAACCTACCCATGGGAAAGCTATGCTAAGGCCCTCCACGACCCTGCGTTTTCTGCTTGGGATGGGTACGGTGTACGAATTCACAGGTTCATTCTCCTTGTCGTAGTAACCTACAAATTGGTGGACGCGCTTTGCAAGGTCGAGCAGATCCTGAAAGCCATTCACCACTGCCATCCTATTGGTGTAACCAAGAACTTCTAGGAAAACTAGAGTATCTGCGACGCTGCTTGTCCTTGGCTGCACCTCTGCTACCGATCTCGCGGCTCTTTCCAAAAACATGTGCTCGTGGTTTGGATCGTTTGCTGGTACGCTTTCCAGTGAATCCATGCATTCTCACCCTTAGCAATTGACTCTATTGATGGGTCATCGCGAGATCGTCATTTCAGCCGCAGTTTCCATCAGATCATCCATGCGTGGTAGCGCGATGAGGTCGTTATACAATTCGCGATACTGTTTGATCGATGTTTCTAGAGAAAACTTTTCTCGGGCCCGTTTGTAAGCCGCCACCTCTAGGTCGGTTCTTAGCTTCTTATTCAGAAGCAACTCAACGATTCCGTTTGCCATATCTTGCGGGTTCCTGCTCCTAACGAGGATGCCGCATCCCTCCAGAGCCTCAGCAACTCCTCCTACATCGGATGCTACTATAGCTTTGCCGCAGGCCATCGCCTCGATAACTGAAAAAGGAAAACCTTCAGCAATACTTGTTAGAGCAACCACATCTCCACTGTTGTAAGCCTTCTCAGGTTCTTTCGTCGAGCCCATGAATTTGAAATTATTCTCAAGGTGAAGAGCCTTTACCAGATTCACGCACTTGAATGAGTATTCCAAGTCGATAGATCCGCCGTATAGGAGACACTCGACGTTCGGTATTTTTTCTCTAACATAATTGATCGACCTGATCAGCGTTGGAATATCTTTGAATCCGTCTATCCTTGCAACGGAAACAACAGTTGGCTTCACTATTCCCCTCTCTGCCTTCATCGGTCTGAACTTGTTTGTGTCGATTCCATTGTAGATTACTCTGATTTTCGATTCTTCTCCGCCCAACATTCTTTCCCACAATGCGTTCGCGCCGCAAACCGGCACTATGGCATCGGCTTCGGCATAAACTGTAGTGATTATGTTGCGCGCCAGAGTTTTCCAGAATATCTTCGATGCATCATCTTGAAATTGAGTGTTGTAGTACAGCAGCTGCTCTCTAAAGGCGACGCCGTGCTCCGTAACTACGATCGGTGTACCATGTTGTTTTTTGACGCAAACCGCAGCCATTGACGGGAACCAAGCCAAAGAGCAATGGACCAAGTCGACTCTGGGAATCTCTATTGAAATTATTTGTAGTCCTCTCTGGAAAAACTGGTACGCACCAAGTACTTCCCTTAACCTCATCTGGCTGTAAAGATGGTCCTGCTGAACCTGTTTTAGAAATGCCTCCCATACCATGGGATGTTCAAAGCACTTTTTCACATCGTAAACAGTGAAAAATTTGTGAAGCTTGAAAATGGAGTCTTTCACGAGTTCTGGCTCGCAACGATCAGCGAGCATATTTTTCAGGAATTTTTCAAACAGTGGAATAAATTTGTCCTGAACCACAGAATCCGTGGTGCGAATGATCTTTGAAATCAGCGGGCCGTCTTGTTTTGAGAACTCTTCGAATCTATTCGTGCCATATAGAGGAACCTCTATTACTCTACTGACGTTCCGGGGGATTGAATAAATCTCGCTGACATTAGGGTTGGAGAGCTGATTTAGAACAACAAATTCCGAATCTTGCATTCCCTCGACGAATGACTTCTCCCAGGTATAGACTCCTCCCGACATGAAGTTCGGATAGTTGTCCCAGTTGATCATTAAGACTTTCTTCATTGCTCGCTCATTTCCCAGAATTGTATCCTACGCCAAAATTTCGCATTCTTTCGGCCTGAATTCTTCTCGCGGCGAGAAAACTTGCGATCGATTTCGATATCCAGTC
>DAIDAB010000103.1:0-2723 GCA_027310845.1 bacterium
TCAACATCCCTTGGGCGCAAGCTGTTCGAGATGATGGGACATTCAAAACTCCAGAAGAACTAGCCGCCCTGTACGAGTCGAAGGGTGTGATCAAAGACAAAGATGTGATCACGTATTGTAGAATAGGGGAAAGATCTTCACATACTTGGTTTGTCCTAAAATATCTTCTTGGATATACAAATGTTAAGAACTATGACGGCTCCTGGACTGAGTGGGGCAACATGGTTAGGAACCCAATCGAGAAATGAAAGACCGCAGAGCCATGAAGGGCCAAATCTTTCTCTACTTGTTCTTTTTCTCGACGAGAAAGTGAACAAGTTTTCCTTCCTCTCGGGTTTCGAGCAGCTCGTTACCCGTCTGGTCTGACCAGCGAATCATTTCAATTTCGGCAAGAGGATCGTCTGAGACCACATGAACGACCCTTCCAATTGGAGCTTTGTTCAGAATTTCATTTAGGTTGGCTAGAGTGGCAGAACATTCGACGCCTACAGAGACAAGCTGTTCTTCTGGAAGTTTCTTGAAGCACTTGATTTTGAGCTCCTTAATTCGACTTTCTAGTTTCTTAGATGCTGCATTTCCCTTAAGCAACCCAGCGAGAGCATTCTGATCAAAATCTTGGATATCTGCAATCCACCCATCACCATATGGATCATCGTTGACGATTCTTGGCTCTGCTTCTACTCTCGAATTGAAGCGAACTAATTTTCCGCTGATTGGTGATCTGATTGCACCGAAGTACTTCCCCGACTCTATCGTCCCGACACTCTGTCCAGCTTCCACCTTCTCGTTTTCCGTCCTCAGCTTAATCTTCTGTATATGGCCGGCTAGGAATGAAAGCACTGTTGTAATTCCGATTCTTGCAGTGTCGGCCGAAGTTGGTCTTAGCCAGACGTCTTTTTCGACATCGAAGTACGAGTCGTCAGGGAATTCGCAGTAGAGTACTTGCACGGAAGGCTAATTCCTCGTGAATCCAGAATGAAAGATTCGTATTATCTTATCGCAACGGATATCGCGAGCAAAATAAAGCCCACGACCGCGAGAACAACATCGGTGTTCAGAGGCGCATTGAGCCTTAGCGCAACAACCCCTCCGACTATTAGGATCAAGAGCCCTACGAAGAAAATCGGGTATCGCAAAACCGCAGGCATGTAGTTCTTTTTTTGTTCCAATTGTCTCCCTTCGAGTATCTACAAAATCCTAAAGTCCACAGGCAGCCCCGCCGTAAGAGCTCTGAGGTATAGATCGGCAAAGAATATGGTAAGAAGGCTTATCCATGCCAAAGCTTCATGATGGGAGTTCCACCAACTCTGGATATTCCATATTGACTTTCGCGCCTTGCCTCCGGGCACGCAAGTGTAACAATCGATGTTACCTCCTATCAGGTGTCTGAATGCATGGCACGACAGAGTCCAAGCAGTGAGAGTGAGGGCATTTACCAGCAGAATAAGACTTCCGAGACGAAGACTCCCGCTAAAAATTATTGACTCAACAAAGTCGTAATAGAAGAATGGGAGTATTGCAATTCCCGCATATAACAGAAATCTGTGATAGTTCTCAAGCTGAAACAGGGCGTTTCTTTCACCAGTGTACGGCTTGCTGTGCTTCTCCCCTCTGGACTCTTCTTCGCAACCTAGCGGGTGGTGAAACAGGTGCCTGTGGTAATCCTTTCTGTAGGCATAGCATGTGAGACGGAACAATCCTGGTATCGGAACAATGAGGACTGTAGGACTGTAGAAAGGATCGACATAGCCATGGATTGCGCTCACAGGGTAAGTCACAAGAGCCCACATGCCCACTCCGAGAATGGCTACAAAGGTCCAAAGCCGCCAATTTGCCTCGATCAGTTCGTACGGAAAAAGATATTTTTGAATCGTGGCCTTTTGCAAAGGCGCTTTCCTCATTTGATTTTCGTTTGAAGTTATTATTAATGCGTTTGTCCGGCCTTCTGAAACATCGCCTCCGTCTTCTGATTAGATCAGAATTTTGCTTGCTCTGATAGGCCTTAATAAGACGCCTCCGAATAATTTTGAATTGTTCGTTTTTCTCGAGGTTATGACATAATGAGCTGGGGAACACTTGCAGGCGAGCGAAAAGTAGATACTGAGATCGAGGCGAAACCAAGAGAGCACCCACCGGGTCTTCGGTTCAACAATTGGAACGCCCTTGTCACTGGTGCAGGACGGGGATTTGGAACCTTGATCGCTCACGCCCTTGCAAAAGAAGGTGCGAACGTGGTTGTAGCCTACAACACCTCCAAAGAAGGGGCACAGAAAGTCTCGGATCAGATCAAGGCCATGGGTAGGAAGTCAATGATTGCCAAGGTTGACATTACTAAATGGGACGAAGTCAAAGCGATGACCGAGAAGGTCTGGCAGGAATTCGGCCCATTGGATCTCCTCGTGAACAACTCAGGCGACGTATCAAACAAGCAGATGTCGTGGAGGCAGATCACTGAGGAGGCAATTGATCAGACCCTCGCCGTTGATATCAAGGGGACGCTCTACATGATTCACGAGATAGGTCAACGGATGCTCGAGCGCAAGTCTGGCACAATTGTCAATGTGGCCTCCAATGTTATAGTAACTGGAAGCCCGAGAGCTCCGCAGTACGCAGCCTCAAAGTATGGGGTGATTGGTCTGACCAAGTCATACGCACTTGCCTTTGCCCCTTGGGTAAGAATCAACGCGGCTTGTCCGGGATACATGGATACAGAAGCCACAACA
>DAIDAB010000103.1:2733-7296 GCA_027310845.1 bacterium
GCTCTCAAGAGAATCGGCAAGCCCGAACACATTGTCCCTCTGGTTTTGTTCCTGGCCTCTGATGATTCCTTGCACATGACAGGCAACATTGTGATCGCAGACGGCGGGTTCAGCATGCCTGGCGCTTGAGAGAACAAATCAAGTCGTCTGAAAGATCAAGCAATCTCTCAAGCTTCAGCTGATGATTTCCCGGATCGAGAGCCAAGATAAACAAGCCATAAAAGGCAAGGATTCCTGAAAGAGTTGTGCGAATGTTCAGGAACCAGTGTTTTTGAAACAATGGAGAAATACGAGCAAGTAGAGCCAAAACCCACAGTTGCTGATTCCGCGGGGCTTGAGATCACCGTGGAACCGTGGAAACAGCTAATAATTCATGAATTACTAGAATACAAGTTCGAAGATTTGGCGAAGCTTGTGGCGACGCAATCCGTCCAGCAAGGCGGAACAGCGATTCCTACAATCAGCTGGGCAGAAGGAGTCGCATTTCTAATCAGCCCATTCCCTGACGAGAGCGAAGTAATAATAGAGGAAAAGCTCAAGGGTGTGATTCATTACAACACGGTGCTTTTCGCCCTGAAGAGAAGTTTTGAAGCTGAGATGTTTATGCGCGACTCACAGATCAGAATCAACCTCATAGATGTAGGGACTAACGAGATCTTTAGAAGGCTCGCGAGAACTTTGAAGGAGAATGCAAAACTTGTCTCCGCGCCGCAGGCGCAAGGAATAGGCCGGAATACATCAGTACCGGGATTGCTCTAGATAGATTCGCTTATCTTGAACCGCCCAGTCAAAGCCCCCAAGCCCTATGCAAAACTCTTTGGTGGCTTCGGTTCTTAGAGAGCTTGCCAATTTTACCGAGATGGAGGACGATCAACCATATCGAGCTCTCGCATATCGGCGCGCAGCACAGAAAATAGAGGCGCTTCCTGAGGCAATCGAAGAAACCGCGAGGCAGGGAAAGCTTCGCGAGATACCTGGCGTGGGCGAGAACATTGAGAAAAAGATCACCGAGATATTGAAAACTGGGAAGCTTGAATCATTAGAGAAACTAAAGAGCAAGAGCCCCGTCGATGTTTCTTCTCTTCTTCGTGTCGAAGGAATAGGTCCTAAGACGGTCAAGTCGCTTTACAATACTCTTCGAATCAAGAATCTTGATGAACTCGAGGCGGCGACAAGAGATGGAAGACTCGCTAGCTTCAAGGGTCTTGGAGCCAGGGGTTCACAACAGCTCCTTGAGAGAATCGAGAATGCAAAGCTACTGACAAGGAGAGTTCTTCTTGTAGAAGCTAAGAGTATTGTTGAGCGTGTGGTCGATCAACTGCAGCAGATTCCCAGCGTGAGGCGCTACGCAGTCGCCGGCTCTTACAGACGAATGAAAGAGACGATAGGAGATCTTGATGTCCTAATTGAAAGTGACTCTCCTGAAGCGATCAAGGCGTTTACTAGTGGCGATGCGGTCAAAGAGGTGGTTGCCGCTGGTGAAACAAAAGTCTCAGTCAAGATGGAGAAAAATTTCCAGGTTGACGTAAGAGTCGTTCCCATAGAGTCATGGGGTGCGGCGCTCATTTACTTCACAGGATCAAAAGCCCACAACATTGAACTGCGTACCCGAGCCCTCAAGATGGGATACCATCTTAGCGAGTACGGGCTGTTCAAATCAGACGGAGATACTAGGATGGCAGGAGCGACTGAAGAGGAGGTGTACAAGAGCCTCGGGCTTGACTATATCGAACCCGAGCTCCGTGAAGCAAGGAGGGAGATTAACGCTGCAGAGAGGCACGTTCTACCAAAGCTTCTCGAACTCGATCAAATCAAAGGCGATCTTCAGATGCATACGAAATGGAGTGATGGTCACGAGGGCGTTGAAACAATGGCAGAGGCCGCCAGATCGAAAGGCTACGAGTATATCGCCATAACGGATCACGTTGGCTCTCTCAAGATAGCAAATGCGCTTGATGAGAAAAGGCTCAAAGAACAGAAAAGGGAAATAGATTCACTCAACAAGAAATACGAGAGCGGTGGAATCGCTTTTCGTGTGCTTCAGGGGGCAGAAGTCAACATTATGGCCGATGGGATTCTCGACTTGCCTAACTCTTTGCTCAAGTCCCTCGACATAGTCCTTGCATCGATTCACACCGGGTTCAAAGACGATGTTGACAAGATTACAAAACGTTTCAGAGGAGCACTTGAAAATGAGAATGTAGACATCATTGCTCATCCCACTGGAAGATTGATCCTAGAAAGACCTGGATACAAGATAGACCTGAGAGCTTTGATTCAAGGCGCGCTAGACACCGGTACAGTGCTTGAAATCGATGGACATCCTAACAGGCTTGACTTGAATGATGAGAACGCCTTCGAGGCCATAAGGTCAGGATGCTTACTAAGCGTTGACACGGACGCGCATAGCGCTAGCGAGCTTGAGTACATGTCAATAGGCGTTGCGCAGGCAAGAAGATCGTGGGCTGAACCTAAAAACATTCTCAACGCGAAGAACTACAAGGACCTTGTAAAGTTCCTAGCTTCTTGATTTCTGATAGCTGATTAGTCTCGCATACTCTCGCATCATGCATTTGTTGTAGACAATTTTGATCCCAGCTGCGGCCACTTTCTCTTCAGCCTGATCGTTTTCTATTCCGAGCTGTAACCAGAAGACCTTTGGCTTTTTCGCGATCACATCATCTACGTATTTGGGAACGTCTTCGCTTGGGCGAAAGACATCAACTATCTCCACATCGCCGGGCACATCGCTGAGCCTCTTGTATGATTTTTCTCCCAGTATTTCATCTGCTGTCGGGTTCACAGGAATTATTCTGTATCCCTTTTTCTTCAGGAATTCAGGAATAAGATAAGCATCTTTTTCAGAGTTCTTTGACATGCCAATGACAGCAACAGTCTTGTACTTGCTAAGGATCTCTTTTACTTCTTCATCAGTTGCGTTCTTGACCGGCAACAAATGATCACATTTTGTTTCATTGCGCTACGTTTATTTGAGTTTTGTAAAGACATCTTGCCTCAAACACCTGAGACAGGTCAGTTCTTTGAAGTACACAGAAACAATCGAAGACTCGAATCGAGATCGCGCTTTCAAATTGCTTTCAAGGATGGAGCATGAATACGAAAACAAGAATGCAAAATTCTTCAACAAGATTCTCAAAGAGGAGGGTGCACTTGTGCTTAGGGTTCACGCAGTCACTGTGTTGAGCGAAATTGGAGACGCTTCTTCCGTCCTCGTATTAGGTGATGTAATGAAAAAAGATCCAAGCTCTCTGATCAGGCACGAATGCGCATTCTCCCTTGGTCAGATGGGTCTAAAAAGTGCTATTCCGTACTTGATAGACGCCGCGCTCAATGATCCATCCGAGATCGTTAGGCATGAATCAGCTGCCGCACTTGGAGCGATCGGAGATGCGAGCGCACGAAATGCGCTGGAGAAAGCTACTAGAGACAAAAGTGAAGAAGTGAGAGGCTCTGCACTTGCCTCTTTGTTCAATCTCGATTTCCTAAAATACGCTTCTCAGGAGAAACTGGACGTCGAGGTGCTTGCCGCAAGCATCGAAAGAAAGAAGAGAGCTGCTTCCAAAGGGAAGAAACGAATGCCACACCCGTAATCGATTCAGAACTTTGCGAATGCTTCGGTAAGCATGGTCGTCAGTTTCTTTTTCCACGGCTCGAAGCCGCTTGGCTTTTCAGGGTAATTCATGTTATGGGTGATCAATTCCTCACTAACATCCGCAGTGTGTTTTAGCCCTGAGGCAAGCTTTGGCTCTTTTGCGATTCGCATCATCATTGCGGGATTCAGGAGTCTCAATCTTGAAAAACGTGGATGTTCCCTGTTCACAATGCTCGAGATATCCTCCTCTGAAAGGAAGTACTTCATTCCGTAGCTGATTTGATCATTTGAAAGAGTCTGAAGATATCTCCGAAGCACTTCAAAGCTTGCCATCTGGTACCCATGGTGTTTCATATAATCCAAATTGTACTGCCAGAGGCTTTCTTCACTTGTGTCGTTTGCTTCAAGAGCTTGAGCCACTGCTTTTCCCAGCATCACACTCGCATAGATTGATGGTCCTATTCCTCCCGCATCAATCGGCCTAGCCATCCACGCTGCATCACCCACCATTGCGTAACCGTTAGCAACAAGACAATCGTTATGACGCCTGACAGAAACCTGCCAGCTTCCCTTTGTGTTTCCCCTATCTTGCTCATCAGCGGATTGAACTGGATTCTTGATGGCTCTGTTCATTTTGACGTACTGATCTATGAGATCCTGCAATCCGTCTTTTTTTCCAAACTTGGCATTTCTCAAGTCAAGCGCCTTTTTCTGCACCCCCAGCCCAATGTTCACCTTGTTCTTCCCCTTCGGAAAAGTCCAAGCGTACCCGCCGGCGGCTATAAATTGATCGAGATGAATTAAGGCGTATCTAGAATCAAACCAAGTGGGATCGTCTTCAGAGACTTCGAAATCGTAGATGTATCTTCCAGTGCTTTCGAGATCATCTCGATCTATATCTAGTTCTATCTTTGATTGAATGGGAATATTTGGCCGTAGCTTTGTCGCAT
>DAIDAB010000104.1 GCA_027310845.1 bacterium
ACTAAGGACGTGCGAGCGGTTCAGAAAGCAAATCTTCGAGAGTTGAAATCCCTGCCAATTGGCAGGAATTAAGCAAAAGTTGCCAAGTCAAAAAATGTTGCGCCATAGATGCAGTGGCCGCGGACGCAGCAGAAACTCAAAATCCAAACCCGCAGGGATAAACTTTCGACAAAGGTCTAATCTTTTAGATTCTAAATTATTCCTCAAGGGAGAACGGGCTTAGGGCACTCTTGAGAGTAGTGACTGCATGTGCTCTAAATGAATGCGTTCGCGGCCCAAAAGCTGGAGCATGTATATATAACATTTCTATAGAGAAGCTCCAAAGGTTCTGCCTGTGCATACTGCAAGTCAGCGAAAACAAGCAAGTTTCTTCAAGTCTCCTTCGAGAATACCTAGAAATCCAGCGTTTCAGGTTGCTATTGTCGTAGCGATTTTTCTTTTACTTGGTTCGACATTTTCGGTCTTCGTGCCGTATAGTAGCGGATCTTTTACTCGGTCATCAAGTAGCAGTGCACCAATCTCTAGGGACGTTAGCCAACAAATCAATATCTTGAATGCTCATTGGTCCAATTCAGTCACGCCTATTCAAAAGTCTCCAAGACGTTTGGCTTCTTCCTTAACGATCTCTAACCCGCCCCCGTCATGGGTTCCCATCGGGCCTCAACCCATAGCAACGAACAGCACTTTCACTTGGGGCGAACCACCTTTTTCAGGCAGGATCACTGCGATTGCTGTCAACGGTTCAAACACCCAAGAGATATATGTTGGAGCGGCTCAGGGCGGTGTCTGGAAGTCTACTGATGGAGGAACAACTTGGACTCCTCTCATGGACTCTCAACCTAATCTTGCAGTAGGAGCTATAGCGCTTTCACCAGACAACAAAACGATCTATGTGGGGACAGGCGAGGGAAACGGAGCGTGTATCGGTTGTGCCCCTATCTACTACGGTATTGGAATCTTGAAATCAACAGATGGGGGAGCCACATGGACCATTTTAGGCGGAAGTACATTCAACGGCATGGGGATCAGTTCCATTCTCATCAACCCATTTGATTCAAGTCAGATCCTTGTCTCGACCGCACGAGCAGTCTGTTGCGGTGCAGGCGAACAATTTGCGAGCACATCCGTTTCTCCGGGCATTTTCCTTTCGACAGATGGCGGATCAACTTGGAGTCAGTCCCTTGCGGTCAGTCCAGCTGGCGTAAGAGATCTTACGCTCGCTCCTCAAAACACAACAACTGGAACTGGCGAGGTCCCGTTTGCAGGCGATTTCGGCGGAAATGCTTCGATTTACGAGACTTCGAATTTCACATCTAGCAAACCAGAGTTGGATTGGACAGGAGGAACATGGAGCCAATTTATTTCAGAGTCAAGCGGAACAAGTCCAATAGATCCAAACTGCGCAACATCATCGTTCTGTGGTGTTGCTGTCGCATCTACTCCGGTTCAGCCCGCATATGTCTATGTTGCTCTAATAAACAGCACCGGAAACATTGCAGCTGTTGGCGATTGTAACTTCGAGTCGACAACAACACCATGTAACACTTTCAACAATCCGCCAAGTGTAGTTGATCAATTCGGGTCGCTTATGTCTCCCTGCAATGGGCAAGGGTGGTACGACCTTGTTCTTAGTATAGATCCCACCAATGCAAACAACATTTACTTCGGGTGCACGAGTCTCTACATCTCCACAAGTGGTGGCACGAGTTGGACAGCGCTCGGGGGATATCCAGCTGGTTCCATAATTCATCCCGATATGCATGCTCTTGTATTCATGCCAGGGAATCCTAACACTATCTTTATCGGAAACGACGGCGGAATATGGAAGTCAACGAATCAGGGTACATCTTGGAATAACCTGAATGATAACTTGGGAATAACCCAGTTCTATTACATGGCTGTGTCAAACTCAGGCAAGCTAATTCTAGCTGGTGCGCAGGATAATGGCTGCAACGAATACAATGGCAGCCTTTCTTGGAATCAGGTAGCAACTGGCGACGGAGGCTGGGTGGGATTCGATCCGGCGAATAATCAAATAATGTACTGCGTTCAGGATGGTTATCCAGCAATTTCTACCGATGGCGGTAAAACATTCACACAAGAATCCTCACCGCATGGCGCACTCAACGCTCCTGTGGCTCAGGATTTTAACAATTCCGGAACTCTATACTTTGGAGCTGGAAACATAATTTACAAGACAACGAACAATATGCAAAGCTGGACATCGCTGGTTACAGATCAGTATGGTAACGTAATCTCAATCGAAGTGGCACCGTCTAACAGCAGCATAATCTATGCTGGAGACAGCGCTGGCAACGTGTTAGTTTCAACCAACGCCGGTTCGACTTGGAGCATTCTCGGCACTCTTTCCTATCAAATAGCAGGCATAGCCGTGAACCCCGCAAATACAAACGACGTTTACGTGGCAGCTTCTTCGTTTCAATCGCCAGTGGTCGTAGAGTTTCTGAACGGCGCGGAAAATATCATTTCCACAACAGGATTGCCTAGTTCAAGCGTCAATGTGATCAAGATATTCGAAGGGAAAATTTTTGCTGGACTAGATAGCGGTGGAGTATACTATCTTCCTCTAGGAGCTAGTGGCTGGGGGCAGGTCGGTCCAGCTCTTCCTAATGCAGCAGTATTTGACCTCACTGCAACGAACGGAACACTGTACGGCGCTACGCATGGAAGAGGAGTATGGGCAATCAACACGACTCTTGTAGAAGAGCTCGGGCTCACATTGAGTTATCAGGTCGTTGACGGGGGTTCGGGATACAAAGCGCCAACTCTGACTTATCTTAACAACGGCGTGTCGATGACGGCTAATCTTTCTGCTACTCCAACAACTTTCAACGTTGACTACGGGAGCAATTGGAGCGTGAGTAGCGTATTATTGGGTTCAGGCGCCAGCGAGCGATGGGCAACGTCAGATACCACAAGCGGAACAATTTCTTCGGCGACTACAATTTCTTTGAACTATTACCACCAATACAAACAGATTTTATCATATTCGGTCATAGATGGAGGAAGCCCATCAGCTCCTTCTGCTGCAGGACAACAATTTGGAGTTACCTACTCTCCAACAATCACGACATCTCCAACCAGCTACTGGTTTGACGCATCAGGAACAATCACGTTTCCAGGCTCAATGAATGGTGGAATCGGAGAAAGGTGGATAAGTGGAACGTCAAGTATCTCCGCAACTTCTAGTGCAACAACAGCAGTATCATACTATCATCAGTACAATGTTCCAGTTTCCTATTCTGTATATGGCGGCGGGTCGGGATACTCTGCTCCAATTCTCACATACAAGTATCTTGGGTCTTCAACATCTCTCACTTTGACATCAACACCGAATGCTTCATGGATGGATGCAAGCTCGTGGTCAATAACCAATCCGCTAGGTGGTTCTACTTCAACGGAGCAATGGAAAACCGCTGCAGCTTCTGGAACAGTAGCTTCAACTAATCCAATCGCGCCCGCGTATTATGATCAATACTCGGTTGACTTTGCTTATTCCGTTACTGGGGGTGGCAGCGGATATACGACACCGACACTGACATACACTAGTCTAGGTTCTGGTCAAGCCGGTAGTCTAACTACAACTCCAACCGCTTACTGGATTGACTCCGGTGGCTCGTGGAGTTTGACAAATCCACTCAGGGGATCAACTTCTGGTGAAAGATGGGAGACCAACGTGGCGAGTGGTCTGATCTCAAACTCCACTTCGATTTCTGTGGCGTACTATCATCAGTTCTTCGTATCGTCGGGTGTTTCACCATCCGGGGTTGGAACAGTGTCTCCGTCACAATCTCAATGGTACGATTCGGGTGCAGTTGTCCAGGTCAGTGCAAATCCTGACTCAAACTATGCATTTTCTAGTTGGAGCTCAAGCACGCCTTCAATTTCCTTTGGAAATACGGGCTCCGCTTCAACAACAGCCACGATAGATGGATCTGGAACTATACAGGCATACTTCTACTCATTAGTCACCTCGTCAACTACCACCCAATCTTCTTCGCCTTCTATCACATCTTCGAGTTCGACGACCAAAAGTGGTGGCGGAGGAGTCCCGGAGTTTCCATTTCAGACTGCGATTACTGCGGTGTTTACAATCCTCATAGTCGCGTCCTACCTGGTAATCAGGCGTCGTTCTCTGAATAGACCTTAGTTTGGAATCTTGCGGGATGATTCCTTCCAAAAAGGATTTTCGACTTTTGAACAGGAACACATTGCTGCGAGTCTCCGCATGGATTGGAATCGCTCTATTTCTGTCGTGGCTAGCGGCCCCGAACTTCCTGACTCTCCTGAGCCAGACGCTCAGCTACACTTTCGGAAGCATATTCCCAGCGGTTCCTTTTGCAGCGCTTCTCTCTGTTTTATTTCTGCTTCGTGGGAATGACCTGCTTCAGATACTTGCCAATGAAAAAGGATTGAGAACGGAGAAATCGATTAGACTTGTGGGATCAGCTATCATAGTCCCACTCCTTTTGTTCAGAGAAATCACGAGCGAATCAATCTACTTCTCCGCAGTTGCGATAATCTTGGTATTCTACGCGAGTTCACTTATTGTGAATCCACTAACAAAGCAGTTCATGTTTTCGTATGCAATCATTTACGTTGTAGGAGTAAGCGCACCAGCAATCATCCAGTGGGGCGTGGGAGGGTCGCTGGCTGGATTTTCCGCTGCTCTTTCCGCACGATTAGTAGCGCTGAGCGGAATCCCAGTAGTATGGCACGGCACTCAATTTGGACTAACTTCGAAAACAGGCGAGTATCTGAATGCCACAGTTACCCCAGGTTGCTCTAGCGTGATCTCGATCACTACGTTTCTCGGTCTTCTCGCGCTCATGCATCTTGACCTGAAGAAGAATCTATCATCGACCCTCAAACTAGGAATAATTGGTACGATTGTTTTGACGATACTCAATGCGGTAAGGATAATGATCCTGATCTGGGTCGGATATTCGAGCGGGACAGTAGAATTCTGGAGCCTGCATAACTGGGTAGGATATGCCTTGTTCTTGGGCTTTTACCTGGCCGTGATCCCCGCCTATGGAGGAACGACGAAACATGTTCAAAGTGGAATCTTTTCAAGTCAGAGGAAAAGCGGAATATTTCGAATTGCGAAGGTAGAATTTCGCTAGGGTAGGAAGCGAGGCAATCTCTAGATAAAATACAAATTGCCAAGAATTGTCCTTTCTTGAGTGGCGTTCGTATAGACCTAGATTTTGAGCCCGCGTCTATTTGCTTCTTGGACTAGCTGTTTCTTTGCATTCTCAACAACTTTCTCAGCTTTCTGAGCCTCGCCTAAGGTGTTCACGAGCTCGTCGTCATTGAGCTTTCCAACATCTGTCTGCTCTGACTGCGCTGCTGTTACCCCATTTCCGTCCGAGGCTACCGTCTGAGCCTGGGCTTGACCCTTTGCTGTTCCATTGCGTTGCCCAGAGTTTCGCAATCGACCCTCTCTTAATCCATCAGCAAAGCCATTGGCAAGAGGGACACCGAGCTTTTCTATTCCAGTTCTGATTGAACCGCCAAGTTCTTTCAGCTGCGCGCGAGCGTACTCCTTGTCCTTCATCTGCTGCTTTTGCTCCCATATCCACTGCTGGAGCTTCGTGTTGTTCTCGTGCTTCCACTTCTCAAGGTCAATCTGGAGCTTCTTCACTTCAACGTTCTCCGTCTTTGGTCCTCCTTCGACGAATCCTAGCTCCTTGAGTCTAGAAGTCAATTGCACGAATGTCTCGATCGGATCGGACTGCTCAAGCGAATCTAGTCGTGTCCTTAGAAACTCGGTCTGCTGCTCGGAGAGTTTGGACGTGCTTTCCGCAAGTGTCTTCACGAGGTCGTTCTTTGCTTCCCTTTCGGATTTTAGGGCGTCACCCACGACATCAAACATCTTCTCAAAACCTGGTTGAGAACCTGCGGTCTGTTGCGTCTGACCGTGATTTGTCCCCATCATGTAAGCGGTCATGGGAACGTACCTCATTCTTGAAGGAACAGGGTTTCCGTAATCGTCTGTGAGGATCTTCCCTTCCTGGACTGCGTACTCGATCTCGGGAAACATGAATGCGCTCATCGGGTTTGATCCAAAGGCTCCCAATCCTCCCTGCGAAGGACGCTGCTGCTCGCCCATCATCTTCATCATCATCATTGTCATTATCTGGTTCATCATCTTCTGCTGCTTTCTCTCTGCCCTCCGGTCCTCCATGTCCTCTCTCTGCATCTGGACCGCGAACCTCTTGTCTTCCTTGGCGAGTTTCTTCAACTCAGGGTCGCTATTTTCCTCGTCATCTGGTTCGTAGCGACCTGTTTTGCGGTTCAAAACCATAGGAATCATCCCTCCCGGTTGCATCATTCCATTAGCAAACATCATTGGAGCCATCATTTCGTATTCTCCTGAAGAGGTGTACTGGAGGAAGTTGGTGAGCACTCCCTGAGCTCGATATGGAGAGAGGCCTGCTCCGGTGAGAAGGTTGTAAATCAGCATCGGGTTCTCCGTAAATTTTGCCTTGCGAGCTTGGTAGAATTTGACGACCTTGTCGGTCTTGTCAGCATTGATGCCACTCGTCTGCTCAAGGATATCCTTCAGGAGCTTCGCATCTTCGTCAGTGATCTCATGGTTATCTTGAGAATCAGTCAAACGGTCTCCTTCTTCCTGCTTTCCATTAGAGCGCGAGTCCCTTAAAGTATTCTCTCCTTTGTTTCGTGAGATCGAGTCCTCTCCGTCGATTATCATTTTGATCTGCGAAGGATTTTTGTGAGTTACGTGTGCGATTTCTCTCACGTTGTAATTCTCGGAATCTAGTCGAATGATGATCGCCTTCAGGTCGATGCCATCATTCTTCAGCTCAAGGAATCTCTCCTCTGCAGATTTGTTTAGATACGCGGAGGACGGTGCGGTAGAGCCAAGCTTCTTTTTCAAAACTTTCTTTCCAGTTGTCTACACATGCTGGTTGATATTAAATCTCAAAGGCTTGGCTCTGGATAGGCTATTTTCTCCCAGCGTTCCGTCAACAGCTGAAAGTCGCTTTTCTCTGTAAGTTCATTTCCTACACTTGAGCCGATGTTCGCGAGCTGCCCCAGAACTGCTACCTGCTGCAGCAGATAACCGAGAAAACCG
>DAIDAB010000105.1 GCA_027310845.1 bacterium
CTAATGTACAAGCTCATAGATTGTCATCCTACCGTAAGCGAAGCGAAGTCAAAGAGGAAGTGAAGGGGCACAACCATCCGTTCAACGAGAAGTGCGGTTCGCACTGCCCACGAAACGAGCACTACAAGGGGCGAGTTAAGAAACTAGACTTTCTGCACACGAAGAAGCCCTAGCTATCTAGGGCGATTTCCACTCATCATATTGGGTTCAATGCGCACTCCTCATTAGTAAACCCAAACCACGCCATAGGAAGCGATACTAAAGTCGGACTCGCTTTATAGGAGATTGGTATTAGCGAAAACATCAGTGCCCATAAATTACGGATTCTGAATCTTTGTAATCCTTTGAGACTGAATAAATACGGCCTTACTTTCAAGGAGGTACGAAGCTTTGTTTCTTTCAAAGAAATCTTGTTGTGCGCTACATTGCTAAGTTGAAGTTCACTAAGGGGCCTATGAAGTCTCTTTCTACACGCGCTCGTAGCCTAGGTTTAACGTCCTTCGCAGGGCGATTGTAACTCTTCTTACCGCAGAATGGGCAAATGAGTTCGGGACCAACGATAGACTGCTACCTTGCCTAACATGAATCGCGGTGCGACTATCGCCTCTTGCCTTCTGTTGATCTCAAATTCGCGCTCGCGATTCTTGCACTTGACTGCGAGCACTGCAATTCACTTCCACTTTGTGAGTATCTCTTCCCTGCGGAAGGTGGCTCTGGCGACGAAAAGGAGAAGCAGGTCCACCACCAAAAGAATACCAGCGATGATAAGGAGGTTGTTTGTGACACCGAGCGGTATTAAATTGAGTTCGCCAGCGACGTAGATCCCTGCGAAAGGGAGCATCACGAGGACTCCAATCTGCTGCGCGACCCGCACATCGCTCACCTTTGACGAGACAATAACGTTCCATTCGACGCTCATTATCGCCGCGAGAGGGACCATAAGAAAAAGGACAATTGCTGCATTCCAGTTGGGAAAAAAGTAGTACCCTAATTTGTCCTGTGTCACGAGATCCATGAGAACCATGAAGATCGTAGCTCCTCCCAAGATGGCCGCTATTGGAGGTATGAAGGCCGCAATTCCCTTTCCTAGCAAGATTTCGCTGTCGGTCGTGGGGGTCGCTAGGAGTGGCTCCAAGCTTTTTTCGACTTTCTCGCCGACCAGGCTGTACGATGCAATAGTTGATGGAATCATTCCTGCAAGTATGAGGTAGAAGAAAGTAAATGCAGGCAGAAGTGTTATGATTTCCGACGCAGGAAATCCACTTGCGCCGTTCTTATGCCCGGCATAATCGATCACAATAGGAAGAAGGAACGAGACTATGAGGGGGACCACGATGATTGTATAGATTATGTTCTTCCTCTTTCGGAATGTCTTAAAGTCCTTCTCCGCGATGATCCATGATTTCGAGAGTCTCATTTGGCTTCCCTCACGAGTTTCAGATACGCGTCTTCCAAAGACGAGCCTACGACTGTAACAGATTGAACGTGGCCGCCAGCTCGGATTATTGCTTCCACTATAGCAGCATTCTCTTTTTCAGGATTTGCCACATCTATCGTCAGCTTGTTACCGTCAACTGCTACGTTTCCAACTGGTAACTTCTTCAAGGCAGCAAGTATTGCATCGCTTAATTGCTCTAGCTGAATTACGGTCTTCCTACCACTGACCGACCGCTCGAGTTCCTCAGTTGTGCCGATAGCCATCAGTTTTGTATTCAGTATTGCAATCTTGTCGCAGATCCTCTGAGCTTCATCGAGGTTGTGCGTGTTCAAAAAGATGGTCCTTTTTTCCTTCTTTAAGTCGAGGATAAAATCCCTGACTGTCCTCGAGGACTCGGGGTCCAGGTTTGCTGTGGGCTCGTCCATGAACAAAATCTGTGGATCATGTATGAGAGAGCGCGCTATCGCGAGTTTTTGCTTCATGCCTTTCGAGAACGTACCCGCTGCAACGTCCTTTTTCTCCCAGAGTCCTAGCATCTTGAGAAAGCGCTCGATGTTTTCCTTCCTTTGCGCTTCTGTACAATCATAGAGCTTTCCGTAAAAGTCCAGGTTGTCATAAGCGCTGAGGGTGTCGTAGAGGCCCACATTGTCAGGTACAAGACCGATAATCTTCCTGATCTTCAGAGAATCTGCTGCGTTGCCAATTTCATAATCTCCTATTCTAGCTTCTCCGCTGGTCTTCGATATCAAACAGCAAAGCATCCTGACTGTTGTCGTCTTCCCCGCTCCGTTGGGGCCCAAGAACCCGAAGACCTCTCCATCCTCTACTCGAAGGGAAACAGAGTCGACTGCAGTTAGTTCACCGAACTTTCTGGTCAGGTTCTTCGTCTCAATCAAGTTTCGTCACACTCTGAACATTTTTGAGTGGTGAAGGAACCATAGTTCTTCACTAGACGGATCTCTTCAATCTTGGGAATGGAACGCACCATAGGTAGAAACCTCCTTGCGTGTTTAGCTTCTTCTCCAAACACGTGAAAGATTCAAGTTTCTTATATTGAGAAAAACCTCCTTTAAATGGAGTTTGAAAAGGACAAATTACATAATGGATAGAGCCCAAAGGACCTGCGAATCCTAATGATGGATGCTGAAACGGGTGTTTCCACGCGATGAAGTGAAGAGGGTAGTTAGGCGAGGGTTTGTCCTCCAAAGGTACCTGCTCAGAATGGCTTGGGACTCCTCTATGCCACTTGCAATTTTCCCTACAGTTTTCACTGGCTGATCGTTGGACTCCATGCCCAACTTCCTAACCAAGCTCCTAGAACCGGAGCTTTGGTAATAGTTGAGTTATATGCGCCGCAGTGTCTAATGTAATCATGGAAATCAGGAGAAAGGAGTATTCTACACCTCTCCTCATTTCTCTAGCTTGCGTCCTCAACTCTTTTCAAAATGCGTAGCGCTGTGAGTGTAATCCACTTGCTCGGCTTGCCGGCTTCTTCTAACGCAAAGGGCTTGACTTTTTTCAGGTTGGGATCGTACCCTGTTCCCACTCCTCGATCTGGATGCACTTTGTCAAGTAGCCAAGTTCCGTCACGCTGACGTTTGTCGTTGAGAATCTTAAGAGCGGGGCTGAGTCTCCGGTCGTCTGCATAACCTAGCTTTGTGATAAAATCCAAACCAACAAGGATGTCGTAGTAGTAATGAACAGGGTAGTGGAACCTGAACCAAGGATCGTACTTTTTTTCTCCATCATCGAAAAGCTTTCTTTGGAGATAAAACTCGACTCCTCGCTCGATAGAGCGGTTGATGCTTTTGGTCCTTTTCTCCTTTGGTAGCACAGCGTACGCAGCGAGAGCTTCCCAGCTGTCAAGAGTTCCTTTGTCGCTCGTGAAGCAGTTCCAGCCACCATCTTCTTTTTGATCTTCGAGTAGCCTATCGTACAGCTTCCTTACTCTCAAATCATCAAGGTAACCAAAGCGAGTTAGCATACGCGCAGTGTTCCCTACGATGCATACTTCCTCATTGTATATGTTAATCATTGTTCCTAGTCCAAGCTTGTACTTGAAGAAGAGATCTGCAATCTTTCCAATTCTTCGATCTTTTGAAGTGAGCCCGAGGTCTGAAAGAACGAGAGCTCGCCAATTAGTTGTGACATAACCTGGCCGAAGGAGAAAATTTAACCATCTGAGAAAATTCGCTGGCCTCCGAAGAACATTCTCCTGCGTCGGATTTGTTGGTTCGTTTGGTTCCCAGTATCCTCCTGGTTTTTGCAGCTCTAGAATATCTTTAGCCCAGCCTCTTCGAGGAATCTTCGAGTACGCTTCTCTGACTTCTGGATCATTTTCTTTGCGACCCAAGAGGTCGACCAAAGTATAGTAGCGAACTGATGGTTGATCTTCCTCGAGCAACCACTCTATAACATGCTGATTCAGTATGTTGGAGTTTAAATTGGCCAACTTGTTCAATGACTAACGCCTATCTATGATTAAAGAATTTGCGTTTTCACAAGTAAGGACATCGAGAGTGAGCTATGGCAATTCCCCGGATTCAATCGGATAGCTCCATCTCGATTGAGCGATTGCTTGCCCTATGAAAAACTCTAGCGATGAGATCCAAAAGATAGCGCCATTGAATGTGTTCCTGTCTACGCGAAGTGAAAATTGTGACTTTTGCACTCTTGTCCACTTCTAATGTTTGGCGTAATAATCTGCTACTGCTCTAAACGATTCTTTCGGTTCCCATGTGAAATCTGGGTATGTTTCCCCGTGCTTTCCTACATTGCTTGCGAATTTCGTGAGTACATCAGGCGGTAGATCTACACCAAAGAGTTCTCTTCCTTGCTTTACCGTTTGTTGGATAATCTTCTCTAGGTTCTCTTTCTCAGGATAGCTCTTTACCAAGCTGTAGCTCGGCATGTCAGAGTCGAATCTAGGATCTTCGTTATAATGGGACAGGGGTGATACGAAAGTGAACACGAAGGCTCCCTCTACGCCAGCAGAGTCGAAAATGCCTAGCTGGTCGGTGATTTCGCGTGCCTGTAGGGTCTCATCACGGACATAGTGTCCATCCACCCGCGTGGGTATTTTCAAGACTTCTGCAATTCCAGCCGGCGGACTCGCCTTGGGGCCCATATAATCAGCCATCATCCCAAATGCGATTGCCCAACCTTGACCGCCCAATTTCTCGGCACCCTGATATGTGCAACAACCAAATTCTCCGATTACAACGGGTTTGCCGTACGCGAAGGAATCCTTGAGCATTTTGTCGTACATGTCTCGCATTCCGGAATTACGATATAGATCCACTCCCACGAAATCAAGCATGCTCCAGTCAACTCTTTCAAAGGGGACGGAGAAGTACGTAACTTTTCCATGAAATGCCTCCCTAACAGCTGCATTTGCTCTTGCCAAGAAAGCATTGAGGGGCTCGTTGTGCTTCCCGGCCCTAACATTGTCCCTGAACGATGGATTGCTCATACGTTCGATTAGATTCTTGCCCTCTAGTATTTCCTGCATGAAGAGAGTCAACTCCGATCCGAGCGAGAAGATGATGCTGGGCCATCTAACCCTCAACGACTCGGCCGCCTGCGCAGCTTTTAGTAGATAAACAAATGTCTCCTCCTGACCCTGCTCAAACATCTCTGGTGAAAACCACACTTCAAGACCTTGTTTCAAAGCTGCTTCGGAGGCAGTCACTAACCGATCAACATCGAGCCCCTGGATTCTCACCGCATTGCAATGTAGATCGTTCTTGATAATTTCAAGCTCGCGTTGAACAATCCTCGAATCAAAATTGGGACGCTGAAGTGAACCCTCTAGGACACGTCCCACATCGTAACAAACACCCTTTCGTTTCATTTCTTAGGCACCTTTTGATCTGGCTTCAGCATCCGAAGTATGATATCGGCATCTGGAAGATTTTCACTTATCTTCTTGGCATCGGAGTAGGTCATTCTTCTCCAAAGCCCTTCGATGCACGCGATGATAGCTTCCAATAGTTGAGCTCGGTCATCTTGATTTATTTGGGCCGCGACCGACTCTCTCCAACTCGTTTTCAGCCTCCTCGTACTGCGAACTAAAATCTTCTCCGATGGGGCGTAAGCCCTGGGAAGGTCGGCCTGATCCCTTCCGCTTTTTGGTTTCTTTTTCCTTTGTTGCCTTTTGCTTTCGATCAACCTTATCAATTTTGGTGGCGAGCTTTGGTTCGTGCCTGTGTTTCATTGGGAAAGATCAGATCTCTCCTGATCAGATATTTCACGAGTGATAAAATCCTTTTCGGGACCGCCCCGAAAGGAGAATGGATAGAGCAACCCTACTGTCTTCTTGCTGGCATGAGTTCTTTTTCTTGGTTCATAATTTTCCGTTGTATGAGCAGGATCAGATCAAAGAGACTGGTCATTGCGCTAAAACGTTTCCTGATACCGATTGGCCATTGCCTAACAGGAAAACAAAAGCATAGACTTGCCCTGCGGTAATCGCCTGTGACCCGCCTGTCGTTATCGGATAAAATACGAATGTCTCACTTATCTTGGGGTTCGATTGAATGGATCCACTCGATGTGCTGCTCGTGAAGTTGATCAGGCCAGATGTACCAGAATTCAGGCTCCACTCCGTAATCGGAGAGGTGAGATTCGGTCCGGTGAGGGTAATTGATCTGATGTAGGTGACTTTCAAGTAATTAATGATCGTGAAGTTGAGTCTTGAGGTTGCGAATGAGGGACCTGAGGCAATCGATCCTGAATACAGTGTGATCGATTGGAGGGACATGGTTTCGACATTGGGGCACATGCAAGCCGGAGTACTCAGATAGAGAACTCCTCCAAACGCCAAAAGCCCAAACAGGGTGACTAGGAGGAGCGGAATCTCAGGTTTCATTCAACCACAGTATGAACAAGCGATAAGATTGGAAAATTATGGAGCAGGAATATGAATCCATTCTCTTACCAATTAGCTTCACGTAACGATAACCGAATATTTTATTGGTCCTACTAGCTGCGTCTTGCCGGCTGGTTTTGGATAAAGCATTATTGTGAACGTTCCCTTCTTTAATGCTTCAAATGAGAACTGTGTAGTCTGACCTCCACCAGATAGTTGAACGATATTCTCTGAGATGAGTGTGAATTCATCACTGCCAAAAGACGCGGACCAGCTTCCCGGTGGACAATCGATTTCAAACATCATTCCCTTTTCCACGGAAAAAAGACGCTCCCTGCCAGATGTTGTGCCGTGGCCCTTTGTACCACCCATGACGCTTTCCTGAATCTGAATCGTTTTCATCAAGTCTGAGCGCGTTATAATGCCACAAAGCTGTTCGCTCTCATCCAGCACGAAAATTCTACCTACTCTATTCCTTGACATCAGAATAGCTACCTGTTGTGCAGGGTCTGCCTGTTTCACCGTTACGAGCTTTCGTTTAGGCGTCATCGCATCTCTAACAAAGGTGGTGTCCCACAGATTTCTTTTGACGCGCCTCAGATCATCCACAGTGACGCAGCCCACAATTTCTTTATCGTTTTCCATCACGGGGAACCCGTTGTGCTTGTGCTGTAGAAAGGAGGAAGAT
>DAIDAB010000106.1 GCA_027310845.1 bacterium
ATCTTCGAATTGGAGAGCTCTGCCGTGAATTGCGCGTTTCGGTGGTATTGGAGAGTAGTACTCTTCCTGTTTCATGACAAATCCCTTTGACATTAAGCTCTCCAGTGTATCGTACACTCTTGGCATCGGTATCTTGGCACTAGCCGAGACTTGTTTTGGATTCTGTTTGCCCAGTCGCAGGAGCGAGAGGTAAGTCTTCGTCTCGTAGCTTGAAAGCTTGAAATTCTCCCGTAGAGAAGACTCCAACTCTTCGATGGAGTAATCGACATTGTGTTGAGTCAAGTCTATAACTGGTCCTCGCAGAGCCTAGAAATGCTGATACTTAATTAATGAATTCTGCTTCGCTGTCAATTTCAAAAGTTGCAGGTCTCAATCCTAGCTCACAAGGACACAATGCTAAAAAACAGGATTGAAACCATTTTAGGTTGCGTAACAAACACAGATGCCGACACTCATTCCAAAAAAGATCTTTCTGACCAAAGGTGTAGGAAGACACAAAGAAAGGCTTGCGAGCTTTGAGCTCGCTCTAAGAGACGCAGGGATCGAGGCATACAACCTTGTTCCAGTTTCCAGCATCTTCCCACCAAGATGCAAATTGATTACAAAGAAGGAAGGTCTCGAAGAGCTCTCACCAGGTCAGATTCTGTTTCTCGTTTTGAGCCGGATTGCGACAAATGAACCGAACAGACTCATTGCCGCTTCAATAGGCCTAGCAATACCTCAGGATAGGAATACCTACGGTTACTTGTCTGAACATGAGGACTACGGGGAAACAGACGAGAAAGCTGGAGATTATGCTGAGGATCTCGCTGCCTCAATGCTTGCCTCAACTCTTGGAATCCCTTTCAATCCCGACCAGAGCTACGATGAGAAAAAACAGATCTGGAAAATCTCTGGAAAAATAGTCAAGACAACTCACATAACACAGTCGGCTGAAGGAGATAAAAATGGAATCTGGACTACTGTTGTTGCCGCCGCGGTTCTCCTTACTTGACCATTGGATGCTCATATGAAACCGCTTACTTTTTCTTATAGTGCGATGTGAACATAGATTCGCCTGGGGAATATCCCAGATTAAGGCTGCCCCATTTGTCAAGCGATAATGACACACCCCAGGAAAAACCAAGTCGATTTCGAAAACACATTTTGATTGCACTAGCTTTCTTTGTATTTCCTCTACTTGTCACAACTGCCTTCTTCGCTGCTGCTAATCTCTTTCCCGCTCCAATATCATTTCAGTTTGGAGGAACGGAGACCGGACCCGCACAAGCGGTCTCGATCGGGCAACAGACCGTTTCCACGGGTCCAGAGAATAATCCACCATTGAGAAATGCCCCTTTTCCATCTTTCTTGTCGCAGAATTTTCCTTACGTTCCAGCAATGAACTATGGAGAGGTTTTGCTTGCTGCTGCACTGTTGCTTGTCTTCGCATTGCTCTATCGAGCTCTGAGAAGCAGATCGAGGCGGCTTTCACCCTTTGAAGACGACGAGCTCAAGGATGAGAGACTCAAGGTTGCCGCAATCCTAGATGAAGCGGCGGCAAACCTCACCTCAGGCTCTGGGTACAGGGAAACTGTTCTCCGATGTTACAAGATGATCTCGCAAGTACTGGAAAAGAAATCCGCACTTGATGGGAGAGCCCTGACCGCAAGGGAATTCAGGAAGGAGGTCTCGCAGAAGCTGAGATTTGATTCACCCTACCTATCAAAGGCGACAGATCTTTTCGAAGTGGCGCGCTATAGTCTGGATGAGATCACCATAGGGGAAGCGCAGGCAGCGTCCGAGTGCCTGTTGAGCCTAAGTGCGTCGCTCAAGGAAACAATCGACGCTACAGACACGACAAGCGAACTGATTGGAGGTAGTTAAGGTTGGAACACTTCTATGGTTCCCACGCTGCTGACCTCGAAGATCCTCGAAAGAAGCTCCGCAGGAACCTAACGAGGTTAAGCGTGGTCTTTGCAGGAGCCGGAGTTGCCCTTGCTATCCTTCAGGTTAACGTTCTCGCATTGATTGCTCTATTTCTGGATTTGTTGTTACTCGCGTCATGCCTTGCAACCTTAATTCTATCCTGGACAACCCTCTTCAGCGTCTCCATTACAAGAAAAAGGAACAACGACTCATACGCAGACATGATTTATCAACCTAGCAGCAGAGTGGATTCGATCAGCACTTACATAAGATACGCTGCAAAGGGATCTGATTTCTCAAGAAGAGAAATAGCTAGGACGATCAACCGAGTATTGATTCAGAGGTTTGGTGCGATTCCTCCGAGATCGGTGAGCGACTCATTGATTCTAGGCCGCGAACTCTCTGAGGATCTTGAGAGGCTCATATTCCCATATATTTCAGGGCGGGAATCTGATTCAACAACCTCTAGATCTCAAGAGTCGGGAAATACTGGCGAGGACAGACGGGCGCCTTTAGCAAGAGAGTATCTTGATTACCACGACGAGATGCCTTCGTCTGAGCGGGAGGCATATTTATCAGGGGTCGACCGGATTATCTCCAAGTTAGAAAGGCGTCGGTGACAAGATCTAATACTCAATATGTCTAAATTGAAAGATGCGAGCAATCAATGACAGAGACAGAACTTAGGCCCCAGCCGATGCGGATCCTCGACGAGGTAGGAAAAGCGATTGTCGGAAAGCAGCCCGTGCTGGAAAAGATCCTTCTCGCAATTCTCTCTGACGGTCACTTGCTCTTCGAAGATTATCCAGGGCTTGCGAAAACATTGATGGCGCGTTGTTTTGCATCAAGCATTGGTTGTGAATTCAAAAGAATCCAATTCACCTCTGACCTTCTTCCGGCGGACATAACTGGAAGCTACGTCCTCAATAGGAGCACATCGTCATTCGAAATCAGAAAAGGTCCTATATTCTGCAACATCCTGCTAGCAGATGAAATCAACAGGGCTCCTCCAAGAACACAATCAGCGCTTCTCGAATCAATGCAAGAGCGGCAGGTCACAATCGAAAGCTCCACCTTCAAGCTCGATTCCCCATTCATAGTCTTCGCAACCCAGAATCCAATCGAATACGAGGGAACGTATCCATTACCTGAGGCGCAGCTTGACAGATTCATCATGAAGATAGGGATTGGGTACCCAACGCCGGCTGACGAGGCTGAAATCTTAGAGAGGCGGACTAGGAGGCAGAGAGATGAGGTAGAAATCGAGAAGATTGTTTCAAAGGAAGATATTCTCGAAATGCAGAAACTCGTCGAACAAGTCCACATCGAACCCCAGCTTGAGAAGTACATTGTCAATATCGTTAGCAAGACCCGTACTCACAGCTCCGTAGAGGTGGGCGCAAGCCCGAGAGGATCGCTTTCCATACTCAAGCTTTCAAAGGCGAATGCGTGGCTACACCAAAGAAACTACGTATTGCCCGATGACATCAAGGAGATCGCAGTGCCAGCCCTCTCTCACAGGATCATTCTCACTCCAGATCAGTGGATACGCGGAACCAATCCACAATTAATTATCGAAGATATCTTGAAGAAAGTTGATGTGCCAAAAGTAAGCTGATGCTGGGAAAGCAAGATATGCCAAACTACGACAGCAGAGAAAACTGGACGAAGACAACATATTCGCCGAAATCATATCTGCTGGCCGCCCTCGCAATCATCTGCTTTCTTGCTGGTTTATTCCTAGCAAGGCCCCTGATGCTTGTATCCATTCCGCTCCTAATCTTACTCGGGCTCATGATTGTGCAAGCAAAAGAACCAGAGGCCAATGTCAAAGTAAGCAGGAGTCTTGAGACCCCTCAATTTGACGAGCATAGTGTTTGCAAAGTCATGTTGCGGGTCAAGAATGAAGGGAAAGATGACATTCCAATATTGCAGGTCAGAGATCTCGTACCATCTTCGCTAGAGGGCGAATTCACGCAGAACGGGTTTACACTCGAGCTCAAAGCGGGCGAGTCAAAGGATCTCCTGTATGAACTGTATGCAAACTCCTTTGGAATTTTCTCAATTGGGCCCGTCAGGCTTTTGATCTCTGACCTGAATGGGCTAGTCGAGAGCTCGGTTGTCATTAACCTCAAGTCTACAGTTGTAGTTCTCCCCGAGATATCTGAACGTCTTTCGACCTTTGCTATACGGCCACGAAAAACAAAACCGTGGCCTGGAGAAATCGCGTCAAGGAGAACCGGGTTTGGCTTGGATTACTACAGTGCGAGACCACTTCTGAGCGGAGAATCACTGAGACGAATCAACTGGAAGGCTTCCGCGAGGTCAAACGACGAACACAGATTCTTTGTCAACGAGTATATGGCGGAGCTCGGAGCGGAGGCGCTGATAATTGTGGACGCTAGAAGCGTTTCTGAAATCGGCGTGAGACCGAATTCCACAGGCTCGTTTTCTATCAGGGCTGCGATTTCAATTGCCGACCGGCTGCTCCGTGACAGAAACAGGGTTGGGCTCATTACAATAGGATCCCGCGCCTCAAGGATTCCACCAGGCTACGGACGCAGACAATTTGACAGAATCGTTCTTGCACTCTTGGATCTACTACCCGGCCAATCTGCGCACTTGGAAAGCATCTCGCGCAACCTCCACATTTTCTATCCTAACGTTTCACAGGTCGTGTTTGTTTCTCCCCTAATCGACGATTCCTCGTTTGCCACTGCGGCAGATATCTCCCGCAGCAAGCATGACATGATAGTCGTTTCTCCAAATCCACTCGATTTTGAGTCGATCAGATCTAGAGGTTCTAGCAAGAGAGAAAGAAGCATCGCAAGGAGACTCGCAGACCTTGAGAGGAATGCAAACATCGAACAGCTCAGGTCGGCAAATGCGCTCGTGATTGACTGGAACACAAGTGCACCCCTCGAAGAAGTTCTTGAGGTTCATTCACGAGCTATGCGAAAACATTTTGTCCAGGCAATGAGATGATATCGGTTTGGCTTTCGGCGAGAAGAGTATACAGTCAAGGAGCTCTGTGAGTCGCCGCGTTGACCCGAACGACTTTTACTCCGTCGTACTCTTCTCATCTACAATAGCTTTCTCAATCACAGTCCTGTCAAGCACATACTGGCTCTTCATTTTGCTGGTCTTGATAGATGGAATCGCGACGTATCTTCGCAGCGACTCTCTAGTTTCTTTGGACAGATCGGTCGGCGCCGTCTCGCTTGTTGTCTTGAGTGCGGTCCTGCTCTCTTTCAACGTGATTTACCTGATTCTGGAAGTACTCGCAGTTGTAGTTCTTGTGGATCTCTCCTTTCTCTTGAGAAGATTTTCAGATACCAAGCTTGAAAGCTCCATCATCAAGAGAAGAGTTGGATCATACATCTACACTATGATCCCGTCCTTTTTCATATCTTACGCCCTGATCTTTCTCTACTCATATGTGTTCCAGTCTACGAATCTGTCCGCGCTTGTTTTGGGCTTATCTTCAATCGGTTCATTAATTGTCATAATCGCTGTAGTGAGGTACTTTCCCTCGCCATCCTCTTTCATAAAAGGTAAGGCGGAAAAATAGGATTCATGCGACTGTTCCTTTTATGACCCAATTATGCATAATAATGCCGATTCTCAAAGCACCGTTTTGATAGCAACTGACAAAGATCTCCAAAAAGGCGCAATCTTTCACAGAGTCAGTAATACGTGGGATGACCCGCCTTGCCTCGAAGTACGATGCGATCAACTTGGCTCAAGGTTTTCCAGATTTTTCATGCCCTCCTGAGCTGAAACGTGCCGCTCAGAAGGCTCTCGAAGAAGATTACAATCAGTACTCTCTGACTTGGGGCGCTCCTATTCTTCGCGAGGCAATAGCAGCAAAGGCAAGGAAATACAATGAAATCGAGGCCGAACCAGATGAAAACATCATTGTGACGTGTGGAACGACAGAGGCTATGGTTGCATCTCAGCTTGCAATTCTAGATCCTGGGGATGAGCTTGTTATTTTCAGCCCTCATTACGAGAATTATGCACCTGATGCTGTCATCTCTGGAGCAAGGCCGAGGTATTTTGCGCTAGATGGGGAGGAGGGCTTTGCTATCGACGAGGAGAAGTTCAAGAAGGTATTCAATTCGAAGACTCGAGGCATTATCCTGAATACTCCAAACAATCCCTCTGGCAAGGTCTTCTCCAAGCGAGAGCTGAAACTGGTCGCTGATCTCTGCAATGATCATGATTTAGTGTGTTTCACCGACGAGATCTATGAGCACATTCTATACGATGGCTCAGAGCACATCAGCATTGCAAGCTTTCCTTCGATGCGCGAGAGAACCGTGACGATTTCTGGATTTTCAAAGACCTACAGCGTGACCGGATGGCGTGTCGGTTATGCAATCGCTGAAAGGAAGATGGCGGAGGCAATAAAGAAGATGCACGACTTTCTCACAGTTGGGGCTCCCCATCCTCTCCAGATAGCATGTACAACCGCACTTGCATTGCCAGACTCTTACTATACAAAGCTCAAGAAGGACTATCAGAAGAAAAGAGACATGCTATTCTCTTCACTCGAATCGTTTGGATTCCGCTGCGCAAAGCCCTCTGGAGCTTACTACATTTGGTCTGATTTTTCAGGAATAGATCCTAAATCAAATGATGTCGAGTTTGCTGAAAATTTAGTGAAACACTCGGGCGTCGCGGGAGTGCCTGGATCTTCATTTTACAGCAACGGATCAGGCACAAAGAAAATCAGGTTCACCTTCTCAAAGAAAGTGAAGACGCTCGAAGCTGCTTGCGAGCGGCTCGAACGCATGGGACAGAAATCAGTATCTTTAGGTTAGTTTCCAATCGCTTTTTCGTAAGGATCCTTTGGAGAATTTTTCTATGAACCTTGAAGTTCAGAAATTCCAGCAATCGTTTAGGCTATGAAAAAGCTGCTTTTGTAATTCGTGGTAGAGAATTGGAATATTGCTTGCTTTCTTTGCGGATAGTTGTGCCATAAGTAC
>DAIDAB010000107.1:0-6560 GCA_027310845.1 bacterium
GTATAAAAGGGACTGAACAAAAACGTAACCAAAAATGAATTTTTTTCGCGAGACAATGTATCTACAGGTTACCATTTGGTAGAGTTTTTGCTTAGAATCCGAACAGATGCTCACTCTTTAGAATATCGGGAAGGATGCCTCTAATCTATTCGAAAGAGAGTGCCCAGATTTTAACGCCCCGATTTCACACTGGAGTACATTGCGATCCTCCTTAAGCTCTTACGATTCACAAAGAAACAAAAGAAAGCTTAGTTCCTAAAATTCAATTATTGCAGAAAGAAATTTCTGCTATTGTGGATTCTTCGATGCTTGCGAGCTGATTTGGACCGTTTCGGGAGGCTTTGTAAAGAGCCTTGCCCCAAACTTTCTCCTCGAAGCAAACTCTATCATCGCGACAGACCCGAATGCGTACAAAGCTCCTGCAAGCAGGTCAATCAAGTAGTGCTGGCCGAGATAAATTGTTGAAAAGAGCACACCCGTAGTAATAGGAATCACGATCCAGCCCAGCTTGTGTCTTGATCTAGTCATGAAAAAGCAAAATAGCATGACGTATGCCCCGTGAAGGCTCGGGAACGCTGCATACTTGTCAGATTCAATCAATCTGGTAATCTGAGCTAGCCATGAGACGAAAGGAGCCGTGGGTCCAGTCGTCGTACCAAACGCGTTGACCGCCGCGCCGCTGTACCATGGAGGCGCAGTTGGCATAAGGACGAATGTGACAAGTGCAAGATACGATGTGAGTATGATGGAATAGGCGTACTTGTTGTAATTCTTCCTGTCTGTATACCACAAATACACTGCTGCGACGATGATTAATGGAAAGTGCAAAGCGTAGAGGATAGATGCAACAGTTGTGAGAGCAGGGGAAAGAAGCGCCGACTGGACTGCACCCGTGAGATTAAAGCCCCATATCGCGGCGTCGTACCCGCGGAGCGAGACAATGTTCCCTGACTCGGCAAGTATGCCAGCGACTCCCTGGAGAGCTTCATATGAGAGTAAAAGCACAAGGAAAGGCGTCCAATTCTTCACAAATTCCCTTGACCTGCCAAGATAGAAAACCACTGGTAGAGCTACTAGGGAATAGAGTCCGAGTGAAAATTGAAACAGGATGCCATACCGCAGATATGTTGCGATAAGTAGCACCACGTAAGCTGAGACCATCATCCAGTAGAGGTTTCCAACGATACTCTGCTGGATCTTGAAATTAGCCAACTCATCCTCTCCATATCAAGAAGCTTTGACAATCGGCCAAATTGAAGGCTTATTTGAATTGTGTCTTTTGAACAAGCTCTGGTTCAAAAAACGCTCGTTGTTCAACATATAGAACACGGGTAATCTAAATGACGCGGTGCCTGAATCCAGATCTTAACTACTTGATAGAATATAGGATGAGCGCCCCGAAGCCGAATGGAATTATCGAAACAATGAATGGGAGGACAGGAGACCCAGAAGAATACAGAAAGCCCGCAAACACCTGAGAGGGCAGCGAGACAAGGGAAGGAAGTATGCTAAACATCGCGAGTATCTTGCCCCTGTTTTCCTGCGCAATAGATTCCGCCTGAATTGTTGAAAGAGATGGAGTTTGCAGAGCTGTTGTCACGGCGCCTGTCACTCCCCATTCAAGCAGCTCATCCATCGTCTTTGCCTGAGTGAACATCATGTTGCTAACAGGCGCCGCAACAGAGGCGACGAGTATGCTCTTTCGCGCTCCTAGCCTCCTGACCAAGAACACGACTGCAACTAGGAGAACGACGGTTGTGAGACCAGCAAGATCGACAACAATACTGTACGCCACCGGGCTGATCCGCAGATAATCCACCACGTAAACCGAAGCATATGGCGCTGTGAGTCCTGTCCCGATTCCTGCAAGCGTGACGTAGAGTAGCAGTCTCTTAACCAGATTGTCTGCCCTTCTCGCCGCGCCTATTCCAGATGCGAACGAGTCCTTAAGATAGGACAAGAATGACTTTTTTGCTCCTGGCGAGGCAAAGTATGTCTCCCCGAGCTCCCTTGATCTCAATGCGACTGCGATGACACCAAAAAGCGCGCTCCCAAGATAGGCAAACTTGATCCCATAAAGTATGCCATAATTGCTCATTAGAAGACCACCAATCGTCGGGGCAAACACCGAGGGAACCGTGTTTATCGCGCTAAAGACAGAGAATCCGCGAATCCTATCGCTTGGCTCTATGCTGTCCATCATCACTGCGTTGAACGCCGGCGTGTAGACGCTTGCAATTGAAGCAAGTGTGAGCGGAACTAGTATCAGGAAAATATTGTTGATCGCGAAGTAGATGAGCGTGCTCGCGACAGATACCCAGCTGAACAAGATAATCACCCGCCGCCTTCCCCACATGTCCGCAACATAGCCCCCAACAAGCAATGCGAGGACTGTCACTCCCGTGCCATAAGCGGCGAGAAGTCCAATAAGGAGAGGCGAAGCCCCGAGCGCCGCGAAGTAAAGATACTGGTAGGGATTTGCCATTACTGAGCCGACAGACCACAGTGCCGATGTCGAGGTGAGAATCCATGCGTTGCGAGGGAGAGTGAAAAAACTCTGCAACCTAGTTGGGAAACTATCTCTGTACTCCAAATTGCTCGCCTCTTTAGATCGAGAAGGATTCGGCTCTCGACTCTGTCAAGATACCTTTTTCAGCTGGAACAAACTCTGATCTAATGTCTAAATAAACTGGATAGCTGCAGGTAAGAGTGAAAGACGGATTTGTGGAAGCTTCTTGAGATAGAGAATCAGCCAACCCTCTCAAAAGATGCCGCTCTCATCATCTCTCTTTCAACGACAAATCCTCAGTTCCTGATTTTGTATTCGCAGGCAAGAGAATTAGCCAACTTTCTCCTTGCCAAGATGGAATTCAAGAGATTTGCTTCACTTTATTGCTCGGCGCTACCGGCAGCGATCAGCGTCTCTAAGGATGGTGTTGCAGATCTAGCTGGCGTTCACTTTTACCATGTGAAGGGTAAAAAAGACATAGTCCTTCTAGCAGGATTTGGCTCTCCAGTGGGCGACGAATACGAATTCGGCGCGGAGGTTCTCTCATATGCAAAGAGTCTCGGAATAAGTGAAGTAATTTCAATCGGCGCCCGATGGACAGAGGAACCCGTTCCTCCTCTTGAGACTCCGAAGGTTCGTGGTTTTGCAACGGACGAGGGAGGAACCAAATGGCTTGAGGCAAACGGGGTGAGCCTTCTCAAAAACGAGCCCGCATACTACTTTGCGAACACTGTGATTGCGATGACCCAGGTTTACGGATTGAGGGGCTGCAAACTTTCAGTGGATCACGGAGAACCCAGGCCACATCCAAGATCTCTTATGGCATTGCTCCAAGTTCTGACAAAGAAGCTAGATTTCGAAATTGATACATCAGAACTCGAATCCAAGGCGAGAGAACTTGCGGAAACAATACGCACCTCTGGACTTGAGAGAGGAGGAATCGCAGAAGCCGGGCAGGGAGAACGAGCGGACAAGCGGGAAGACATTTACCGCTGATCACAGCGAGATTGAACCAAAATCAAGAATGCAAAAATTCTAGATGCGTAACTGAAGGCTCACAAGTGAGCCGTGTTCAGGCGAGGCATGGGCACTTATATAGTGTCAATCCAAGGTTGCGGATGCCATTCAGAAATTGATTATTTCTCGAACGCCTTTCAGAATGCCCTTGGGCGGCGGGGGCACAGATCTACCCTCATATTATACTCAATACGGTGGATTCTTCATTTCGGGCGCCATAAACAAGTACATGTACATCGCCCTCAACAAGCGGTTCGAACCAGGTCTAAGGATAAGTTACTCCCAGACTGAAATAGAGGATAACCCAGACTCGATAAAGCACCCTTCTGTGAGAGAGGCTCTCAAGCTCGTTGGGATAAGGGAAGGGATAGAGATCGTATCAATTGCAGACGCACCAGCTTCGACGGGGCTCGGTTCCTCTGGAAGTTTCACTGTGGGGATTCTCAACGCGCTCTATGCGTACGAACGAATCACAAAAACTCCGCATGAAGTCGCAGAGGAAGCGTGCGACATTGCCATAAACAGATTGCATGAGCCCTCAGGAAAGCAGGATGAGTTTGTGGCAAGCTTTGGAGGTGTGAGGGCGTACTACGTGGGAAAGGATGGAAATGTGAGAGTTGAAGATATGAGGTTACGCGATGAAGTGATCGCGGAGCTTGAGAGCAACATATTGATGTTTTACACGGGGATAAAGAGGAGCTCTGGTGAGGTACTTGGAAGGCAGCAAAAACACGTCGCAAACCAGAACGCGAACGCAGTTGAGAAGATGCATGCGATCAAGAAGATAGGAGAGGAAAGCAAGAGAGCTCTTGAAATCGGAGATCTTACACGGTTCGGTGAGCTGCTTCATGAGCACTGGGTGACAAAGCGAGGCGTCACCGATAACATGAGTTCCGACAGCATAGACAGGTGGTACGATATTGCGAGGGAAAATGGAGCAATCGGCGGGAAAATCATGGGCGCAGGTGGGGGAGGCTTTCTAATGCTGTACTGCGACGACGGACGCCAGAATCTTCGCTCTCTTCTTTCAAAGGAGGGGCTTGTCGAGTACCGATTCAGATTTGATTTCGAAGGAAGCAAGGTAGTGTACAATATCTAACGATGCAGGCAGTGATACTCGCCGGCGGGTTGGGGACTAGGCTTCGTCCTCTAACTGAAAGCGTTCCAAAGCCCATGATAGAAGTCAGCGGAAAACCGTTTCTTGAATACGAGATAAACCTCCTGAAGAAAGCAGGGATGAGCGATTTCGTACTCTGCGTTGGGTATAAAGCCAATGTCGTGAAGGATCATTTTGGCGACGGGAGGAAATTTGGCGTGAACATTTCCTACAGTCTGGAGGAAGAAGAGCTCCTTGGTCCTACAGGCGCATTGAAAAATGCAGAACCACTCTTGGAAGATATATTTCTTGTGACATATGGAGATGGCTATCTTCTGATGGACTACAAGCGAGCATGGGATTTCTTCTTCAAAGAAAACAAACTCGGAATGATGGTTGTCTACGAGAACCACAACAAATATGGGAAGAGCGACCTCGTCGTTAAGGATGGCTATGTCGTCAAGTATGACAAGAAACGCCAGAGCCCTGACATGATTTGGATAAACTTTGGTGTCACATTCTTGAGAAAAAAAGGACTCAGTTTCATTCCTCAAGGTCGTGCGTGCGGTGAAGAGGAGTTTTACAACGAATTGATTTCTAGGAAGGAGTTGCTAGCCTTTGAAACAAGAGGAAGGTTCTACGAAATAGGGACACCTGCGGCTCTAACTGAGTTTGAGACCTTTATTTCAGGCAACCGTAGAAATCTCTCTTGAAAGTTATAATCTTTGACTAATTTGAACCTAAAACCATCTCATGATGCTGCGTCGGAAGATCGAAAAATCATGCGAACTCTGCAATTCATCGGGCAAGATGACATGAAGCAAAAGATTGACTGCTGAAAATTCCTAATCGATCCCAATTTTCATGTACAAATCTTCCATACAAAGCAGGCAAAAGTGATAAGAGAGAGTTCTGACGGTAGAAATAGCTTGGTGTGGGAGTGAGAGTAAGGTGACGTTGCTGCCAACCGATCTGCAACCCTATGGATCAATCATACTATTGGGATTCCTAGCTTTTGATGGGTTTCTTCTGGGTATCGCTGCAAAGAAAGCGGTGGTCTCAGTAATACTGGTCGTTGCTGCATTAATGCTAGCGACATTCGTTGGGCTGAGCATTCCATTCTTGAACTCAAGTGAAATAATTACGCAGGTTATGAATTTTGTAACATCGCAAGTAAAGAGTGGAGGTTCTAGTTTCTTTACGCTTCCAGTGTTTTGGATGATAGGTTTTGCAGTAGGCTTGTGGAAGGGATAGCTATCCTCGATCCAACGGCCTAAACTATCCTCTTTTTGTACACGAGATTGTCGACAAACTACTACTCGAATTCTACTGTGTAGGTGACAGTGAACTCTCAACCTGCCGGGCATACCGGCCTTGAGTCGCATTGCTTGTGCTCGCGGATTTTTTAATCTGAAATACTGCTATCTCTTTACAGCGTCGCTGTGAACAAAAACAGATAAACTGTTCGTGCAGGCGGTTCGACGGCCTTGGAAATTGCCTGGAAATCAAGAATCCGGATCTGGTTCGTAACGAAATTCTCGAATGCAAACACTCCGACTTGCATGGCTGCTATGTCACGACGAAAGCGAAGGACGATAATTTCAGCATTCTGTATGATTTTTTCAATACAATTATGCTACTTCTGACCCAATATCACGGGCACAGATTTTGGATCAAAATGACTATGGATATTCAGGAATCGTCAAATAAGTCAGATCTCATCTCACTCAGGTGTTCCAGATATAGGTGCGTTGTATAGATTCGAGTATCAGTCAACGAGGATGTGTCGAGAGACTCTTCACAATAGAGTTGACAGAATGGACAATTATTGGCAAGTTGGACTAGTCGTTTGTTACATTTGATGGTGAGTATTTCTTTAGACAAAATCTTTGTCGCATACATGAATGTCGTCTGTGTATTAGGCGGTTATCAATTGGC
>DAIDAB010000107.1:6570-6877 GCA_027310845.1 bacterium
ATTCAAGAATAATCTAGGCGAAGTCAGATGACTTTGAAAAAATGCGGAAAAGAATGATGCGCGAAGAATTCTTTGAGATACAACACCGGATGTAAAAAGCCTGTGAAAACTAGTAGCTGTTTCACACCACGGGGAGCCCAAAGAATATCAAAGAACATCTAACCTTTCTTCCACGCTTTTGCGCGCTTGCAGAAGGCTTCGATTTCATCTTGCGTTCGGGGGCAGTGCTTGTAGTGCATAACAACCTCCCGGATTACTTCCTCGATGGGAGTAGGAGGGCCAGGACAGACAGAGTCAAGTTGTGATC
>DAIDAB010000108.1:0-330 GCA_027310845.1 bacterium
TTCTCACTGTAATTGGATTCGTCTTTGCAATTCTTTCAGGCGTGTTCTACGGGATACGACCTGGACAGCCTTACCTTGCTGCGATCCTGATAATCTTCTCTGGGATAATGGACATTCTCGATGGCGCGGTCGCACGTGCAACCAAGAGGGTTTCAAAGAAAGGCTCTTTCACTGATTCGACTCTCGACAGACTTGCAGAGGTTGCAATATTCGGAGGAATAATCTACAGCGGATACGGTATTCCGGCAGTAGTGGTCCTGCTCACTCTTGCCTTCTCCTTGCTTGTCAGCTATGTGCGCGCAAAGGGGGAATCACTGAACCTAGCCATTT
>DAIDAB010000108.1:340-6875 GCA_027310845.1 bacterium
ACGTTTGGTTAGGCGTTTATATCGTGCTGGTTCTAGCAGGATTCACTTTCATCCAACGGTATGTGTACGTATTTAGAAAGCTCGAAAAAAAATTCTGAGCTGAAGTGCAAAGGACACGTTGGACCCAATCGCACTTTCAGCAGTGCCTAGTATGTCAGATGCCTATCTGCTTTTGCTCTGACTTTGACGAGACCGTAGTGTACTGCGCATGAAACGCAATAGTATCTGATAGTCTTTGGCGCGGCTATGTACGCACCAGCTGCTCGAAGTTCCCTTGCTAAGGTGGGCTCAACGAGGCTCACTCTTGATGTCATCTTCTTTGCCTTGTCACGTGGGGTTTCTCTACCGCAATTGCTGCACTGAACAGTGTCAGAACTTCCCTTGCCGCCCTTTGATCTTCCGCGGCTCTTCCTCTTTTTTGTCATGATAACGAATTGCTATTATTTCTAGGCTTTAAACTTTGGAGTCACACTTGCAGGAAATTATGGCGTAATGCCTAGTCCCAACAGATAATCTCAGAATAGCATGCTGTAATCATAGCCTCGCCCAATCGAGTCGCCCCTCAGAGGTAATTGAAGGCAAGTGAACAAGATGGACTGGTCCTTGCCACTACTTTGAGTATTTTTTCAAGAACTCTGCATGTGCATGATGAAGCAGCACAGGTTTTGGGAGTTTCTTAAAACCATAGTCGCAGATTTCCCTTTGCGCGCCATAGTGGTGACCTTTTTGACTCTTTGCGACTGCCCTCACAACGTCCAGAAGCACGTTTCCAGCATTTGCGCCGTCATTTGTCCTGAGGTAGACATCGATCTTCACTTCAGAATCAAAGAATGACTTGGCCACTATCCAAAAGTAGCTCGTCCTGTTATTTCCCATGTAATCAACGTAGTCGGTTGTGCCGGCGGTCGTCTTGAATTTGTAGGGTATCTCTTCTGCTATGGTCTCTGTCTTGATGTCACGCTTTGCAATTTTGACGTCTTCGTTTATCGTGTTCAGGGTTTCGTTTCCTCCTCCGACGTCAAGCTGGTAACTTTTCTCGATCTTGAGCCCTCTGCTGTTCATAAAGTCAAGAATGCCCTTGTGAAAGGCCGTTCCCCCGAACTGGCTCATCAAATCATCCCCCACCACAACGAGCTTTGATGAGGCGAATTTGGTACTGATTGACTTGTCAGTTGCAATTGATGCCGGAGTTGCGTTGATGAAGCTACACTTTGAGTGTATTGCGGCCGCGGCGTATTCCGAAGAAGTGTCTTGCATCCCAGATGGAATCAGATTAAGCGCAATGTCTGGCTTGCTCTGCTTCAGGAGATCGGTGAAGTTTTCAGTTCCCACCGCGTCGACAGCGAGATGTTTTGGAATGTCATCGAGGAGTATGCCTGGTTGTACTTCGATACCTATCTTCTTCACATTTGCGAACTTCAGACCCACATTGGGGGGAGCAAATATCGCTTCCGACAGATCCTTTCCAATCTTCTTTTTGTCGATATCGAAGGACGAGACCAGCTCAATATTGTCGCGACTGAAACCGCCGATTTTGGGATGCCATATCCCCCCGACCTTGGGGGAGTAAAGTGATTGAACGAACACACTTGCAACATTTCCGACCCCGATGATGGCGATTCTGATTGACCTCTTTGCCAATTGAAGACCTCTCCAAGACCGAGTAGACAAAGAATGCTATTCAAAGCGAGATATTAGAATCACAACGCCAACAAAGACGAGCAATCCTGCCATGAAGTAGAATATCGGGACAAGTTGTGGAATGAGCTGCGTTTGGTAGATGAAATAGACAAACACTCCTCCTACTATTATGCAGACTAGTCCGACTACTCTCAGAAGAGCGTCAACCCTTGCCTGCGACGTCTGCACGGTGCTCGACAAATTCCATTTCTCCCCTGGGATGTTTCTCCGATGAATTTCTATTGGGGGTATAAACACTTTCTTTCTGTGCTAGAGCGACTTTGCTTCCTGCATCTTTTCCTTCAAATAGTTGTCAACAATGAAAGTAAGACCGTATTTTGAGAAAGCCTCAAGCTCGCTCTTCCTCTTGATCTTGAGATAAATGTCGAGCTCTCTCTGCCACACACCTGCTGTGTACCTCGGATCTTTCTTTAGCTCCTGAGCGCGTTTTATGTCTGCCTCGGTCATCGGATCAGTTGGAAGTTTGTACTTCACTATGTCACTTGCCCAGACTCCCACCCACTTCGCAGTTGGAACTGTAAGCTCTCTGAGGTGTGCAGCGTTGGCTGACCCAGAAATCACTACCATTGCGATGTGTTCTCCATAAACATCTCCGTCCGTCATCAAATACACTGGGAGGTTGAGCTCTTTGTTCAATCTCTTCAGCATAAAGCGGGTAGAACGTGGGGCCTGCCCATTCGTGTCGATGATGATAGCCTTGTACTTTTTGTGGACTTTCTCCTGGACAAAGCGGGTAAAAATTCCACCTTTCTCAACAGCAATTACCATTTCCGCTGACGTTTCCACAAACTGCGAGGTGCTGAGCGAGGGTCCGATTGCATAGCCATCCGGGTGCGAAGACAAATTGAGTCGCTGTCCCTCGTACCCAGGAACTGTGTACTCAATCGTCAAGTCGCCGAAGATCTCACTTCGGTCCTCTGGATAGACCATGAAGTCTTCCCGAGCTTTAGTGAGAAGCGCTTCGAGATCGGTAATGATCTCGTCAGACTCTGACTGATCAACAAATTCCATGTTGTCAGCCTGCGACGAATAATACACATCTCGAAGAGTGCTAGTCTTTCCTTCTGTAACTAGCTTGTCCGCAAAATATGCTAACCAGAGAAGCTGGGTGAAAGGCCTGATGTGTTTGATGTTCCCGGCGGAGCGCTTCACATTATTCTTCCCGAGAACGTATTGTTTCACTCGTGGATCATAGACGATGTTGCTCACTGAGCGGCTGGGAAAGACAAACTGAGGGAATTTGCCCTCGTTTACTTCGTCGTAAGTGTTTTTCCCGAGCTGGCGCAGTAGCGCAAGAAGCTCCTGCTTACGAGCCTTTACTAAATTCTTCGAGTCTTTGCTGGGCATCTTCCTTTTCATTCACCTTTGATGACATTGAGTCTTTTGCAGTTTCAACTTCGACATCCACGGCCGCCTCCGAGGGCTGCTCCTCGCCTTCCTCAATTCTAACGACCTCTTCACGCTTGAGTAGTTTCCTATATTCTGGGAGCTTCTTCTGTCCGGAAAGACTCGTAGCGAACTTGGCAATCAGCGGCAGGTACTTGCCGTAGATGTTTAGCCTCTTCTTTTGGAATTCCATTGAGCCCTTTCGCGAGAGAAAGGTTGACAGCTTCCTCAAGATGTCACGCGTCGCGTTTTTGAGCTCTTTTTCCAGTTCCGGCCTATCAGCGAGATACTCCTTGCCAACAGTCTTGTATGGCACCTTGGTCGAGCAAACATGCGTGATTATTGCAATGGGAGCATCCTGAGGAATCCTGTAGCGCTTCCAGTCAATCTCCTCGTTGATTATTTTGAATGCAACGTCATTTGCCTCATCGTAGAGCAGCGGTATCCTATTTGCAAATCGCATCAATCGCATCCCTGGTTGGAGCAGTTTTCCTCCGTAAGCGATTCCCACCTCCACGATGAACGGGAAACCCGAGTATGCGGATGGTGGGCGTATTGACATGGACACAAATTCTGGCTGCAGTTCCTTCATGATACCGGCACTCATGATTTCTTCTCCGAGCGGAGATAGACAAGAACCATCTGGTGGCAAGAACTCCTCAAACTGGTGTAGTGCATTGACGAACTTTACAACGTCCTCGTTCGAAAGAGACTTTGGATTTGCGTTTCTCCCGAAACCAGCAAATGAAAGGAATTTCTCTCCTGTCTTTTCGCCGACTCTGTGGAAGTTCTTTGTCATGAATTTGAGAAGGGTTTGTTCATTGGTTGCCTTGATCATTCGCCTCAAGGCTTCTACGTCGATCCCGTGAGGGTGAGGATCGGTCTCCTGAGGCGGAGGAGGAGTGATTTCAGTAGCTCTCTCGTATTTCGTTTCTTTTCCATCCGGCTCGATGAGAGTAATGTTGGCGTAAGGTGTGACAACGGCGGTCTGTTTGAAATAATCTGCTATCTTCTGGGCAGACCTGAGATAGTCACCCATCAGTGTTAGTCTGACTGAAGTACCCGTGGTGCCTTCGGACTGCTTTGTCTCGTGTCTTAGGATTATCGGCTTGTTCTCTGTGATATCAATGAGCATGTCAAAGATGTGAAGGGTCTTCCCATCAAAACACGAAGCTATCTGAACGGGTTTGTTCGTGGTTATTTGGGCATAGAGTATGGCCATTGTGCCACCCATCCCAAACATCCCTCTGGACTGTTTGAGCTTGTACTTCGAACCGTAAAACACTCTTCCGAAAGCGTTAGGGACATGTTTTGGCTCGATGCCTGGTCCATTATCCTTAATCGTAATTGTATAGGCAAGTTGGTCTCCAGCCTTGTTGTCCTCTGGACCTGCCTCGATCTTGCAGGAGACATCTGGAAGTATTGAGAATTGTTCGCATGCATCAAGGCTGTTTTCTACAAGTTCTCTTACTGATGTGTAAAGAGCACGAGCAGGATTGCTAAAGCCAGCGAGATCACGGTTTCTGTAAAAGAACTCGCTGGGAGAAATCTCTGAATACGTTACTTGTCTTGTTACAGCCACGTTTCCAAATACCCCAAAATAGAGTTTCTAGTCACATTTTGTAAAAACAATGAAAGGACGCGCATCCCATTTCGCAACAGAGATAATAAGCGTTCTCTCTTCTTGATCGGATTCAGGTCAGTAGTTTCGTTCTTCTGGAGGTTTCTGTGATTCCCAAAGCTGCAGCTTTTCCAATTTCTGTTTGGATCGGTACTTCTGGAGCAAGTTGTAAGTTGCCTTGTGTGTTCCACCGGCCGCGAGCTTCGTAATCGCCTCCTGCGCGACCTTTGAATTTTCTGTATCTCCAATGATTGCAACGGTATGCCCGTAGATGGATATCTGGGTCTCGGTCAACTGCTCGATGAGTCGCCTTGCCTTTCCATCAGTCCCAATGAGTCTTGATCTGATCCTGGTCATCGCATTCTCTGACTTACCTGCGTATTCTCGAAGGTCTATGGTGGTAAGGATCTGTTCTTCGCCAAGGAGTGCAAATGCACGTTCAGGGGAAAAACCTCGCGCGATTGCGCTCACAATGTCTGAGGCCTTGAATGGGTTTGACTCCTCAAGCTTCTCGATGGAGTAGGAAATTCTTGCTTCTCCGGACTCTCCGTCGATCTCAAGCAAGACGCCGCAGCGATGCTCGATTTCAGCCTTGACCGCCCCTTCTTTCCCCACAAGGGCGCCTATTCGCTCATGCGGGACCTTGATTGTCTGCTCCGCTGCCATCATCCCATTCCTCGGGTTCTTCGTGTGACTTTCCGGACACCTTTGTAATAATGTTCTCTGTGTTGAGCGTCTTGAAGCCTCTCTTTTTGAAAAAGCGGTTCAGATTCTCGAGGTCTCTTTGGAGGAACTCCTTCGCAAGGGGGTGAAGAATCGAAACAGCTGAACCGAAATCGAAAAGGACGATCTTCCCTTCGAATTTGAAGACGTTGTACTCGGAAAGGTCAGCGTGAACAAGCTGTGCCTTTGAATAAAGTATCTTGAGCTGTTTGATTATTTCAAAGTAGTCTTGTTTCGAGACATCGATGTCTGTAAGCTTCTTCGCCGCCACGCCATCCTTGCCGATGAATTCCATGATCAGCACATTCCCAAGATATGTCTCGGGCTTTGGAACGCTTGCCCTTGCCTCGTGCGCCTGCTTGAGATTCGTAAATTCCTTTCTAGCCCAAAGCTCGGCGACTCCCCGGCTATCGCGCCTGAATCGTTGGAACCTTGGATCGCCTAATACATACTGGGCTCTTCGCTTGAAATCAGAAGAAGCCACAAGGTATATCTTCACCGCCACGTTCGTCTTGTCTTCTTTCACCCCCCAGTAAACACGGGACTCCTTTCCAGTTGAGACAACGCCGTTGAGATAAGAAAAAGCGCCGCGGTTAGAGAGATTGTGGAGTGTCATGAGGGTCTGTCTGTCGAAGACTTCTTCAAAGACTCGGCGCTCCTCCGCATTCTTTAGGATGACACGATCCCGCTTGTCTATCCGCTCCGCTTCCTTGTGCGCCTTCACGTAATCATGGTCTTCATCATGCTCTCGCAAATACTTCATAACAATCACTGACAACATAATAGAGATTGAAAGAGAAATCGAGCCAAAAACGTGCCTTTCTAATTGGAGAACTTGTAGATCATTAGGAAGGAGACATCTCCTACGGTTTTCACCGCATGTGGAGAAGCAAGATTTGCCTCGACCACCTTCTCGACAATGCGCGATCCGGCAAGGTTTATGATGCTTGAACTCTTTACTAGATCTATTGCTTCTGACTCGTTGACTCTCTCTGCGCCGAAATAGTCGCGCGAAATCGGCATCTCAACCTCTCCGTTTCGCACAGTGGTTCCCAGAAGCTCCTCATCGCATATGTTGACAAGCACAGCCTCCTGCCACTTGAT
>DAIDAB010000109.1 GCA_027310845.1 bacterium
GTACCAAGGCCCTTCCATACTCTGTCTCTTCTGGACAATGTCAAGATAGCGGTAATGTACGGGTCGAGAGATCAAAAGAAAACTAAAGCAGGTAGCAACAGCGCGGCTGACACAGCTCGAAAGCTTCTCAAGCGGCTTGGATTGGAACCGAAAGAAGGTGCTCTACCAAAGGAGCTAACTCAGATTGACATGAGAAAAATGGAGCTCGCAAGAGCTCTAGCCATAGGACCGAAGTTGCTCTTGCTTGATGAGGTCATGGCAGGGCTGACGAGCGACGAGGTCGACGAGTTGTTGACGATTCTGCAATCAATTCATGAGGAAGGAATCACGATCGTGATGGTCGAACACATAATGAGGGCCATCATGAACTTTTGCGAAAGACTAGTTGTGCTTAGTGAAGGAAGACAGATCGCGTGCGGGACTACAGACGAGATAGCAAACGATAGGGAGGTCATCAAGGTATATCTTGGCGAATGAAGATGAAGATAACATCGTCCTTAATGTCAAGGAACTCTACGCAGGATACGGTAGGATCAAAATCCTTCACGGAATCAATTTGGAGCTTCGGAAGGGGACAATTACAGTACTTCTGGGCACAAATGGAAACGGCAAGTCAACACTGCTAAAATGTCTGGCCGGTATGCTTCGTCCCGACGCAGGGAATGTAATTCTCAAGCTCGGAGAAGGGGAAAAATCAATAAGCTTGATCGGGAAGAAGCCATTCGAAGTTGTCGAGAAAGGAGTCTCTTTGGTGCCCGAGGGAAGGCGGTTATTCGGAAATTTATCGTGCGGGGAGAATCTAGCAATGGGTGCATTCAGCGCCCCGGCTCGAAAGAACCTGAAGACAAACCTCAACCGCGTCTATGAGCTCTTCCCTATACTCAAGGAAAGGAAGAACCAACTTGCTTACACGATGAGCGGCGGAGAGCAACAAATGCTTGCTTTGGGAAGGGGATTGATGTCTAACCCAAGGATATTGCTCATAGACGAACCTTCAATAGGTCTTGCCCCAGTCATAGTGTCAAGAGTCATGGCGGCTGTGAAGGAGCTGCGAGACAAGTTTGGCCTCTCGATTCTAATGACCGAGCAGAACTTGCTCCAAGCATCGAAGATAGCCGACAAAGGTTACGTGATGATTCATGGGAAGATAGTTTCAGAAGCAGTATCTGGCAAGCTCATGGATGCAGACTTTGTAAGAAGCCAGTATTTGAGCAAATGAAGAAACTAGGCAAGATGAACATGAATTCATCCTATCTATCAGCGAGCTGTCTTCTTTCAATTGGAATCACCAGCAATCCTGTTGCGAATGCCAAGACGCACATCACCCCTATGAGCGACCATGAAGCCACAAAGTGGCCAGTGATGTCGGTCAAGTAACCAAACATAAAGGGCACCACAACAGCTCCCAAATTAGCAAGCATGTTTTCTATGCCGGTCACAAAGCCTACCACATCCTGCCCATAGAGTGTTGGGAGGATTCCGAACAGTGGCCCAAATGACATGAAGACAAAGATTCCAGATGCTCCGACTAGGGCCCACGCAAGTGTTCCCTCCCCAGTGGAGGCAGTAACCCAAAGAACAACAGCAAGGCCGAGAAATGAAAATGCCGAGACTGTGCTCGAAGAACCCGTCTTGTTCGCAAGCTGACCGCCCAAGATGCTCGATACCATTGCAAAGATGGAGAATATTGTTAGGGAAACGCCTCCCAACACAATATCATAGCCCAATGCCGATGTAAAGAATGTTGGAAGCCAAATCGAAAGGGTGAGCCAGACACCAATTCTCATGAATTGTTGATAGCCAAGCAACCAAGTCTCCTTGCGTTTAAGAGTCCAAATAGGAACCAAGGAGAGAGTGCCTTTTGGGTGGGGAGCACTTAAAGTAGTCGAACTTCCGGAGCTATCGTGGACGAATTTTGCATTTGAGGCCCATATAACAAAGCCAGGAACCATTAAGGCCCCGATTCCGAGGCGCCAGCCCAAAAGCACTCCAAGCTCTGGCCCAAGCAATGACACGTAAAGGCTTCCAGCTGCAACACTTGTCCCAAGCACTGCTATGGCCGTATTAACTCGCTTCGGGTCAAGCCTTGTCAGGATTCTAAGGGATGGAACGAATATCATTGCTGCGAAGATCCCCGAAAAAGCTCTAAGCACAAGAGCCTCGGCAAGATTTTGAATCACCCCCAGTAGAATTGTTGAGATCATCAGAAAGGGAGTACCAACCAAGATGAGAGCGCGCGCACGACCCGTGTCAGAGGCTCTTCCAGAGAATAACTGCATCATAGTGTAGGGTATGAAGAATATGGTAGAAAAGAGTCCGAATTCTCCAAAGGAGAAATTGAGCTGCGTTTTCATCAGAGTGACAAAAGGAGAGTAAGATGCAATTGACGCGACCTGAATAAAAACCGCGAACCAGAGATTGGCTATGATTATGGTTTTTTCCCAGTTCAAATCCTTGAGAACCCGCACTGCCAGGTTTGAAACACTCTACATTTTTGTTTCAAAGTCTTTTGCAGTATTTGTGTGACTGAATAGTCAACACTGGCGCTAAATCTCGCACATCTATATCTATCGGAGGCTTTTTTCAAACAGGAGGGGATTAGATACTGCAGGTTATCATTTCAAAATGATGAGGAGAAACTTGATCAGTTAGAATTCCCCCCTAAAAGATAATCCCTGCGAAAAAAAGTACAGCGAGGATCGACGCAACTAAACCGATAGATTTTGCTAAATCAAGCTTTTCTCTGAGCAAGATTATTCCAAGGATTCCTGTGAAGACAAAGCTAAGCTGAGAAATAGGGTAGCTGATGATCGAAGGGCCTAGGGCTAGCGATTTTACAAGAAGAACGAAAGACACCGAAAGGAGTACTCCACAGATGGGGGCGTGATGCACTTCGGCCTTTCCAGACTTGAACAGCTCTCCTTTAATCTTGGCTGTAACCACGGCGTATGTTATGAAGAAAAAACCCTGAAAAGAGATTAGACTCAGAGGATCCACTCCCAGAGTGACTGCCAGCTTGTAGATGTATCCTGATACACCGTACAACGATGTGGCAAGCATGACTACCAAGAGAAATCGACGAGGAGTCCAAGTGCTTGCCGTTTGTTGCGATCTTGTTGCCCGTGAGAAGGCAAACACAGCGATAACTGAGAGAGCTATTGCAACACCCTTCCCCGGTGTAAGAATCTCGCCCAGTGTTGCAACGGCAAGGACTGAAGCGATAATGAAATTGAGTCGAAAGATTGGAGCATTAACACTGACGTCTCCAGATGAGAGACTGAGCATGAAAATCGCAAAGGCGGAATAGAGTAAGGAAGCTTCGATAATTCCAAAAAGTATCGTGTAAGAGCTTGTCTCGAATGTGCCCGCTATGATTATCATTGTAATGTTCGTCATATTGAAGAGGATTGCCTGGATCACCAAGAATGAGTAGGGAGTTGCTCCCCGAGATCGTGCTCTCTTGTAGAGAAAGTCAGAAGCGCCTATTCCAATCATGCTGCCTACTGCAAAAATGATTTGGAACTGCGACAAGAATAATCAAAACTTATCCCGAGACGGGGGTTGTAAACGTCGGATGGCGCAACAGACTGGCACATCAAAGACTCGATATACACGCATTCCTTCTTCCCTCTTCTCAGTTAAAGGAGCCCTTTGGTAAGAAATTATTAACTGTAGTGAACAATTGGCCAGCTTTTTCTTCGCGGTGTGTGAGATACCAGTTTTGAACACAAGGTAAGCTGGCAAAGGAAGAAGATAGGTATTTTGAATCTCACATCCCTTCCAAAGATTATTAATTGGCTTACAAATGAGAGAAAAATGCCGGGAATTAGCTTCGAAATGACAATATCATATGCAAGAAGATCCAATGGTGTGGAGGGTGCTGATTGGGAAGAGAGAGTTGACTTTGGGCGTCTGAGAAAAGAGAGATTGGCATGCCTTCAACGAAAAATCAAAGAGCATGGCCTGGGCTCAATGCTACTGTACGAACCGGGTAATATTCGATACGCCACTGGAACGAGGTTTCTTCGCTTCTTTACGGCTACAAAATGGTACAGATACGCCCTAATACCAAAAGAGGGTACTCCTGTGCTGTTTGAACTGGCGGGAACAGAATCTAAGCTTCGCGAGCTATACACACCATGGGTCAAAATACGTCCCTCGATAATCTGGGATTATGCAGAGTCGGCCCAAGATTCAATCATCAGAAGATGGTCAGCTGACATAGCAAGCGTCCTAAAGGAGCTTGGCGTTGAAGATGAGAAGGTTGGGCTTGATAGGATCGACTTTGCTGCCTATGATGGTCTTAAGAATGCACGCATCAACGTAACAGATGGAAGGCCTGCACTCTATGACGCTAAGAAAATAAAGACCGACGACGAAAAGGAGCTCATAAAGACTAACGCTGCTATCTTGGACTCGGCGTATCTGAAGGTCAAGGAGATGCTTCGGATTCCAGGCGTAAGGGAGTGCGACATTGTATCAGAAGCATCCAAACTTATGTTTCAGCGAGGAGTCGAAGACATCGAGGTTATGGCGTGCGCATCTGGAAGCCATACCAATCCCTATCTTAGAGAGTTCACCGATAAAATCGTCAGGAACGGAGACCTGGTCATAGTTGATTTTAATGTTGCAGGCCAAGGAGGCTACTACACTGATTGGGGAAGATGCTTCGTATGCGGAGACAGAGTCTCAGATAGGCAACGCAAGCTCTTTCAGCATGGCTACGAAATTCTTCATGGGGGATTAGAGTTCATTAGAGCAGGAGTAACGACGAAGGAAGTGATAGAAAAACTTCCTGAACACCCCGATGAGAAGCATTCCACGCTGACTCTCTCGCAGTTCGGACATGGTGTAGGAATCAGTTTCTACGAACCACCTCTGATTTCAAGGGGAAACTCCCTAGAATTCCCCGAGAAGCTCGAGAAAGGCATGAGTCTGTCACTGGAGACCTATGTTACTGACGAGCTTGAAGGTGCGAGAATAGAGGAGCAATTCTTTGTAACTGATAACGGTATCGAGGTCCTATCCCTTGTACCTAACGATGAAAGACTTCTAGGATAGAATCGTTCTCTTTCGATTGCTACTCGACGGATCATTCCTTTTCTGACAAACAGGCACGTTTCTCACAGCAGCTTGAGGGGCCTATCAATCCAGTAGCAAAATGAATCAATCACGAATCTAATATTAGCAAGCTGTTATTTGGTTCTCTCTGCAAAGGTGTAAGCCTCTTCGTGTTCAAAATATTATTGGCAGATAGGGAAACTGAGAAGATGAGGATACCAGATCTCTTGGAAGGTTTCGCTGACATAATCTTTCCAGTCGGTAACACGATAAGTAAGAGCGAAATGCTTCGACATGCAGGAGAAGTCGATGCCATCATAAGTGTCTTTGGAAAAGTAACAGAGGAAACAATTTCCCTAGCAACCAAGCTCAAGATAATAGCAGTAGCTGCAGCAGGTTACGATAATGTTGATGTGAAAACGGCTACCGCAGAGGGAATCTTTGTAACGAGGGCGGCGACTGCGAGCGTCGAGGGGGTTGCGGAACATGCACTAGGCCTGATGATCTGTCTTTCAAAGAAGATCTATGTTGGCGCAAAAGAGTCAAGTGCAGGAAATTGGGGAATCAGAGATACAAAGGAGGCATTTGGGGGGGAGATTAATGGAAAGACAGCTGGAGTAATTGGTCTGGGTAAGGTAGGACGCTCTCTTTCAAGAAAGCTTGTCTGCTTAGGTATGAAAGTGCTCGCTTCGGATCCATATGTGGATAGCTCCGTTGCCAGAGATGCAGGGGCTGAGCTAACGAGTTTGAATCAGCTCGTTTCTAGTGCTGACTTTATTTGCATAACTAGCTCCCTAACGTCCGAAACAAAGCACGCAATTGGGGCACATGAGCTGATGAAAGTGAAATCAAGTTCCTTTTTGATCAATGTTGCAAGAGGTGGAATCGTTGACGAGACGGCACTTTTTGATGCTCTTTCCGCTGGACGAATTGCAGGAGCCGCTCTGGATGTGCTTGAGTCAGAGCCTCCGACGACCCAAAACCCTCTCTTCCGCTTGAAGAATTGCATCATAACGCCGCACATAGCGGGACTTACGGTAGAACGGTACGAGTCATGCGGCAAAGTAGCGACTGATGAGGTGAAACGTACACTAAACGGAGGCTCTCCATCGTCTGACAATCTTGTAAATCCGGAAGTATTGAAGTTAGGCGTGCGTAGCACCGCAAGCCACTCGTGATGGAAGGGGTCCTATGCGCAAACCATTCATTGAAGTGAATTGGGCATGAAAGTCAACTAAACGAAGGGACAATATCGGTGCAAAACTTCTTCATAGAATCAAGGTATTTGGTGACCGGCAAGAAAGCAATCGCAACATGCTCGCATCCAACGGCTCGATACTCCTCCAGCACCTTCCCAATTTCGTCGCCTGTTCCAAGCGGAGGAAGTGGTGCAAGTGAAAGATGTTCGACTACATATCCCATAAGGCTCATCACAATCTTCTTGCCGGGTTTGGCCATTGATTTGATGATCTTCGAATTCTTCTCGTAAAATTCTGGAGTTGCCCCCAGCGACCTAGCTGGCATCCATCCATCACCGAGCCCTGCAGTTACCGAAAACATTCTCTTGTGCATCGCACCAAACCACACAGGAGGATGGGGTTTTTGAAGAGGCTTCGGTTCAAGAACTGCCTCTTTGATGTTAAAGAATTTGCCCGTGAAATCTGTAATGTCCTCCGTCCAGAGTTTCTTCATTAAAGCTAATGCTTC
>DAIDAB010000010.1 GCA_027310845.1 bacterium
CTTGTTGTAATAATCGGACTACCTGCGATGTATCTCGTGTTCATGGGGACGATGTTTGTAAGCGTGGTTCCCCCATTTCTCGTAAACGGAGTGACCTTTGATTACAAGTCATTCCTGACGCCTGGAATCATCGCGTTCCAGACTGTGATGGCAGGGACGATGGGCGGAGGCATACTTTGGATAGACAGACGCCTTTCGATGTTCTCCCAGATACTTTCAGGTCCTTTCACTAGAACCCAGTACCTGCTCGGCGTGATAATCGCAACCACGGTTGCTTCGATCGCAGGCGCGTTGATCATGGTATTGATTGCTGCACCAATCGGTGCGACGCTTTACCTTTCGCCACTGGGGCTTGGGCTCGTCATGCTCAACTTGATTGTTGGCGGGGTGTTTTTCTGTTCATTGATGCTCTTCATAGCTGCCAAGGTAAAGTCAAACAACACTTACAACTCGATCCAGATCCTCATACTCTTCGTGATCAATTTCGTAAGCGACGTATTCTACCCCATCTCTTCCCAGACTCCGTTTGTGCTGAAAATTTCTGCCTACATCAATCCTCTCACATACATCAGCGATGGAATCAGAGCGGGCTTTTCGAGTCCGTCAAATGTGTTCACTCTTTGGCAGCCTCTTGAAACAGTAGTCTTGATCATCGAAACGGCCGCAATGTTTGCACTTGCCTACTGGACGTACACAAACGTCAGAGTGGGAAGAGCCTGAAGGAAATTAGAGCGTAACGCAAGATCTGCGCAAAATCTATCGCAGCATGCGCATTCAGTTCAGTTAATATTGGATCCCGAGGGAATTTTCCTTCTTGGGAGTCGCGTATGGCATTACTTCAAGAATCAGTCCCAAGCGTGCCCCAGAGATCTAGAATCTTCAAGATCATTGATAGAGCAAGACGTAGCACAGTGAGGCTTGAAGAGCTTCCATGCTGGTTTTGCGGCTCGGAAATCTCTTAGAGGTTTTGCCTCTCAAGAAGAAGCAACGCAGGCACAAAGCACTACCACATTGAATGCGCTCGCAAGGCGGGTTTTGAGGTCATTTTCTAGAGAGGGTCGCCCTTTGGACCGAGTGGAAACTCTGACTTTACCTTGTATGGACTCTTCCACACCAAGTAGCTAGGCGCTACAAGTGCCGTGATCATGACAACCATTCCGACAACTGAAAACATGCCCTGAGTGATCAATCCTGCAGCAAGTGCGCTCTGAGCGATGATCATTGAAAACTCTCCTCGCGGCGAGAGCCACACCGCAAACCTTGATGCAGTCAATCCCATGGGGAAAAACTTTCCAGCGACCCAGGCGCCGATAAACTTGGCAGCGATTGCTAGCAATATTATAAGATAGAAGAACCCAACGCTTCCTGTCGCTAGAGGATCAATCAGCATTCCCATCGAAACGAAGAATAAAATCAAGAAGAGGTCTCTTATCGGGCGGATCCTTCTCGACACGAACTTTACGTACTTGCCTCGAAGAGAAAGCCCGATCACGAAAGCCCCTATGGCTGGAGAAAAGCCGAGATAGCTTGCCAACGCGCTAAAGATGACTGCCAGCCCTAGAGAGAATAGGAACGGGACATCTTCTGACTCGACCTCAAATGGTGCAAAGTAGTTTATCACGACCGGGACAAGGTAGGTGCCTGAGAGATAAGTGACGGCGAGCAAAGCGGCACCTTTTGCCCCAATTTCAAGCAGCGAAAGAATCGCAGAGTTTGCAGTTGCGCTCGAAAATTCTGGGAGCAGCACGAGAAATATTATGGCGATGACATCTTCAATCACAAGAAGGCTCACGAGAATCTTCTGATAGTCAGGCCTTGAACCCTCCTCTTTCTCCCCAAAGTTATCAGTGATTATTCTCCCAATGATTGCGGTGCTTGCAAAAGCTAGTCCGATTGCGACTATGAGGGAAGAAGTGCTGTTACCTGTGATCCAAAGCATTCCTCCGTAGAGGATCGCTGTCGAGATCGCGACCTCGACGAGCGTGAGGCCTCCAATCTTTGCAATTAGCCCGCGCAGGTCCTTTGGGTCAAGCTCAAGGCCCAGGATGAAGAGAAGGAGAATTATTCCAAGCTGAGATACTGCGGAGATCACGAAGGAGTTTGTCACAAGTTTCAGTACATATGGGCCGACGATGACCCCGGCGAGTATCTGGCCTCCCACCACGGGCATGCGAAATCTCGCGAACAAGAGGCTGAACAGAAGGGCTGCGACGGTGAGTATCGCGATGTCAACTAGGAATGTGGTCTCAAAACTCACGAGGCTGGTTCAATTGGAGAATTTGGAGAACTAGAACATTACTCTTTCTACTCGTTGAGTGCCACGACGTCGTATAGTATCTTTCGGTAGTTCATTGTGATGCTACGCGCAAAGAAACTCCCCCTAATTTCAATATCATTCAATGCATAGTCATTCCTCTCGTGTAGCCCGAATTTCTCGAAGGTGAGGCACTCTGAGAGATATGGTTCGAGCCTAAAGCAATCGGTGTCAGAGAATACCTCCTCTGGTATCTTTTCCCGCCCTGAGGAGCCAAGGATATCGTTTAGAGAATCAATCGCTGCGCCGTAGTTTTTTAGCGCCTCATCCAAAAAGCGAGTAAAGATGCCGTTTGCCACAAGTTTTGAGATGAACCTTCCTCCGCTATCTTCTTTGTAGTTCTTGAGCAATTTAGCCTTGATGTTTAGCTCGTTTGATTTGTCAAACTCGTAAAGGAATTGCCTTGCGATTGCTTCCATTTCTGACTTGTACGAGTGATTCAGCGAATCTCCAAACGCGCCGCTTGCCAAAAAGAACCTTGCCACTTCATAGTCATTGGAAAGTATTGCCTGCGCTATCATGTTAGCATAGTCTGGCTCGAAGGGAATTTCTGTCATCAAGAGACCTTTCTCCGTTATCTTTCCGCTAGTCTTGTCGATTGCCCCAATTTCCGCAAGCCAGTTCTCGGCAAAATTGACCTCGCCTTCGTTGACCTTCGAGATGAATTCAAGCTCGGAGAGTCTCAATCCGTACTTTGACATTAGTAGGACGATATCAAAAGGGGTCTCGGTCTCTAGCGCCTTTCGAATCTTGGCTGGGGAGATTTTCTTTGGAACAGGAGTGTCGCTGATGATAACGGCCCTTCCTGGCTTGAACCGCCCTATCCGCCCAATCATCTGTAGCAAAGAATTGTTGTCAATTGTCTTGTACTCTAGATTTTTTTGCCCCAGTTTGTCCTTGCTGTCGATTACTTCGTTGAATACCAAAACATTGTCCACGTAGATATTGACAGAGGAGGCTATGACATTCGTCGCGAAGATCTTGAGGTTCCTGTCAATCTCTGCCCGCGCCTGTATTTTGTTTATCTCTGAACCTTCCAGCCCTCCGTGGATGTAAACACCTCCGTAGCTCTTGGCATATTTCTCGACTAGCCTTCTCGTCGGAAGAAACACAAGCCAGGATTCGTTCGGAGGCTGGGAGTAAAGATAGAGCGAAAGCGTGTCAAACATCTGATCAAGATCTTTTGAAAGCTCTAGCTCAAGCCTGACAGGGAATCTCCGCCCAGTGATGGAGTAGAGGTTTTTCATTTTAAAGAAAGAAAGAAATTCCTGCGGGTCAATTGTGGCGCTCATTATTCGAAAGAGGTTTCGAGAATTCATTGTTTCATTGTTTTTCTTTGCAAGGGACATGCAAAGCTCTAGCTGAGAGGTCATCTGGTGGCTTTCATCAAAGTAAATTGAGGCTTCACGTATCGAGCCCTCCGCAAGCATTCTGAGAAGGACGCCGTCTGTGACTATTTTGATCCTCCCTTTGACATTGAGCTTCGTGTCCTTTGTGATCACCGCAAGGTCATCCTTGACCTCTGGTCGCAGTGCTTCAAGTGAATAAAACAGAGCGTTGCACGCGGCCCTTGACGGCTCTCTCACGATAATCTCTCTGTTACCGCCGCAAAGCTTGAACTCATGCACCGGAAGAACAGTGCTCTTGCCTGTCCCAACGTCGCCCAAGACCACAAAATGATTGGAGAAATCGATTCCGTCAAGGATTGAAAAAATCGGGAGTGCTTGGATATCTTTCTCTGACTTTTTGAGCTCTTGAACCTGTGGTTCGGGAGAAGCGTCGGAAAACTCTGTGCCCAGATCCAAGACCTCGCAGAAAGAAACATGATCCATGTATGGTTATAATTCCTTTGCGATGGTTGACTTTTGGAATATTTTGCTTATCTTGTGATCAAAGCTATGAACTTGACCTTCTCTAGCGTGAAATGTATTTTCCCTAACCATCAGCTGTCGCATGGGATGCGCGAAAAGCACTTGTTTTCCGGCGCGCAAGTGGCAAATATGGCACACTACCTACCATATGGTGAATATTATGGTAGAACATGAGGCCAATGAGAAAACCGTCGAGGTAGACCGGCAGGGGAGGATGGTTCTACCCTCGCGCTTGCGCGAAAGACTGGGGTTGAAAAAAGGTGGAAGGGTATCGATTAGGCTAGAAAATTCGTCCAAGGTCATCATAGAGCGCAGGACTTCTGAGAAAATTGAGGAAAGAGTTTAGAATTGGGTTAACGTAGCTTTGAGCACAAAGGCGCAAATATTTAGCGAGGAAAGAAAGACCAGACAGCAGCGAGTGATGATGGGCGCGAAATGGATGAGTTCAGAATATGCAAGAAGAAAGCTTGGACTTACACGTTAGGGCGTTCTCGACGTAGGCATCATCGTGCCGTCCTGTTTTGAAAACCCTCTCAAGGAAGAAAGCGTTAGTTTCTTGCAGGAAGTTCTGCTTGGCAGAAGAAAGGCGCTACTGCCAGTATCTGCAATACTCGGTGCCTATCATGTAGTAACAAGCTATCTTGGAGTTTCGAGAGTATCAGCTAAGAAGATCCTCTCAGAGCTTTTGAATACCTATTCGGAAGCACTATACCCCCAGATAACAATTGACCTAGCTTCGACGGCTCTTGACTATGCCGCGACACATGATATTGAATCTTGGGACGGTTACCTTGTGGCATTGGCAAGAAAATTCGATGCCAAATTAGTGTTCTCTATGGATGAAGAGCTGGGCGAGGGTCTTGACGAAGAAGAATTGGTCGTCGTGAATCCCTTTCGCCCTGGCACGGTTAGACAATCAACTTCTAAGAAATGAAGAGAAGCTGAAACGCCTCAAAATCACGTACTAGTGGCGGTGGATTGGCCTTTCAAAAGGTTCTAAAGACAAGGACCCAGAATCACATTCAGTTCAGAATGCCTTTGCAGAAAGTGCAAAAGCTGAGAGCGGATAGGATATAGTAGAGCATCACCACTGACCTCTTTCGATCGCGAGACTTGCAAATAGTCAGAGAGATGAAATTGGAGATCAAGATTCCTTGATGAGGTGCCTAGAAAATGAAACGAAAGAGTTTTCCTCCAGTAATAATCAGCTGTTTTTATGGAAAAACGGTCGTTTCAAGAGCTGATGGAGGGAAACTACTGTTGGGGCTGCGGTACCAATGAACATGGTTTACAGATTGGGAGCTACTGGTCGGGCGATGAGGCTGTGTGCACTTGGCAGCCCAAGAACTACCATATGGCTGGTCCTCGACATATCCTTAACGGGGGAATTATTGCCACAATAATTGATTGCCATTGCATCTGCACTGCCATTGCGGCAGCCTACCAAGGAGAGGGTCGAGAGATCAATACTATGCCGCAAATCTGGTACGCGACTGCATCCTTGCAAATATCATATCTGAAACCGTCGTCGATTAAAGAATCCATAGTTCTTCGGGCCAGGGTCAAGGAGGTGAAGGGAAGAAGGACAGTCCTTGCGTGTTCACTCTTCAGTAAAGGAGAGGAGTGCGCACGCGCTGAGGTCGTGGCAGTTCGTGTACCTGATGCCTGGCGCGAAGAAAAATAGAGCATGCCTAGAGACTATTACGCCAAAGCATTGTGTTACACAAGTGCAGGCGAACTTGGTTCACAGCCTGAAAGCATACTTTGGAATCGCTTTCGTTATGGTTGGTCTCATCCTTCTCACTCTGAGCATTACACTAATGGCTAATTCGGTTGTCTTACAGTTTGCCAGTTCGGTTGCAAATCGTGTGCCTGAGCTCCTGCCGAGGATTGACTGGCATCTTCGGTGGAGGTTGTTCTCCTAATTCTCGGAGCCCTATGGATCAAGACAGGTCGCAAGGCATGAGCAACTTAAAACGACGGCGCGAACCGAGAATACTTATAACGTATGGCATATTGCTTATTCCTTCGATACTAGCCCAAAACACACCTTGACCCGATGGTTTCGTTAAAGGCGGCCGTGTAATAAAGAGAAAAGATGAATTTTGATTACGTTAGAACTCGCGGTGCTGGGATTTATTTCAGGCTTTACAATTTTTTTGGGGCTGCCCGTTGCAATAGTAAAGCAGGTGAGCGCAAGGGTCAAGGGATTCCTCAATGCGATCACGATAGGAGTCCTGATCTACATTTTGCTTGAAGTGCTCCCAACGGCAAAGCAGTACGTCGAAACCGCACTGATTCAATCCGCTGGAACAGCCATTCCGTTTGAATATATTTTCGCATTGATCATAGGACTCGTGATCGGGATCTTTGGGCTCGTTGGTTATGAGAGGCACTTTATTAGAATAAGGCAAAAACGCATTGGCTCATCTTCTGGATCAGAAGTTCCGGCTCTGAGTAAATCATTGAGTCTAGGGGAAGCTGAAGCTAGAGGCTCTCAAACCCTGACAACTCAGACAGCGCAGCCTACTTTTCCCGCAGAGGAAGCGCGGCACATTGCGCTTTCAATTGCAATTGGAATTGGCGTGCATAACTTTACCGAAGGGCTGGCGATAGGGCAGGCCTACTCCTCGGCGCTCTTTGCACTATCATATTTTCTCGTGATCGGTTTTGCAATACACAACACGACTGAGGGTTTTGGAATCGCAGCTCCTATGGCAGGCTTCAGGCCTACCTTGAGTTACCTCGCGACGCTCGGCTTAATTGGAGGAGGCCCAACGCTTGTTGGAGCAATTGTCGGCGGAGCGTGGCCTGGAAATCCCCTACTCCTAACTTTCATCCTGGCGGCTGCGTCAGGCGCACTGATCTACGTAATGTCCGGCATGTTTTATGTCTCAAGGAGACAGACGAGCAACGAGCTTTTCATGCTCGGGCTATTCATCGGCTTTCTCATAGCTTTTGCAACGGATATGTGGCTTGTAACTATGGGAATGTAGCTATCCTATGTACAGTTCGAAGAAGAGCCAACGCGTGTTTTGGTTAATTTTCTCGGCGGTAAGAAATTCTTCAACAGAGTTTTGTAAACACTTTTTGACATTGATCGCTTTTGCTTCGCGAGTATCACAATCAAGTGATATTGAACTGCTTTCTGTCAATCTACATTGATGAAACGCAATGGGAGAGAAGGTTCAAATCGGTATCAGTCCTTGAAATCGTACAACGACTTGACTTCGCTAACCATCTTGTCGAAGCTGAATTCTTCTTGGAAGACTGTGTCTTGGAGGCTCGACCTCTTTCCAACGTTCCGTAGCATTACGTCGAGATGGCGCCTGCACTCATTGATGTAATCTGCTTTCTTTGCCTTGCGTCTTTCAACAAGTCTTTCAAAAAGATCCTTTGTTAGCTTCCAGTTGACCTTGTTGTTTTCTCTAATCCTCAATGCATCGTAGGCGTCGAAGTGATTCCGCTGTCTTCCGCTCGATCCGATTATGAATAGCTTTGTGGCCAGCTGCTCTTCAAGAGCGACATGATAGACAACTGGAGGTTCCAGACCCAACAGTTTCAAATCTATGAAGGTGTTCATGGGGTTCTTCGCAGGCTCTTCAAACATGCAGCACCTCTTGCAAAGTTCTATCTTGGGAAGTTCGACAAGTTCACACCTCTTCTCTCTCAGCGTTTTGCGATAGTCTAATTCTAGGAAGTAGAGCTCTCCATCATTCCTCGTCGTCCTCACACTGGTCTTGCAGCCCTTCCGAGCGCCGTAATTCGCGAGATCTCTTCCTATCTTATCTACGTCTCCAAACGTGTATCCACCACTTGTGTTCGGATTGTAATCAGCGTCGAATGAAAATCTATGATCAACAAGTGGAACGTGATTTCTTACGGAGAGCCCTCCCTTTAGCACGAGCCGTTCAAAGTAGTACCCATCATTCATTTTGGTCACAGCGAAGATCATATCGAGGGCACAGATTTCTGAGAACAAGTAGGGCGCGAGCTCTTTGCGCGCGAAAAATTCCCTATACTCGTCTTTTACCAAGCTTGCGGGGTCATCGAAGTTTATCAGGTCGTCGTCAATGTCGAACAGGATGCGGGGGATCGTTTTTTCTTTCGCCTCCCCGTCTCTAGCGTCCTGCCTCTGTCTTGCTGTGGTAAGGAATCCCGCCAACCCAGACGATTTCCGCATTGGGGCGCGCAAGATCTACTTCTACCTTCTTTGGATATTCTCTAAAATATCGCACATCTTTGACCAGCGATTTCCAGAGAGTCCGAAATGGCTTGTACGTCTCGATCACCATATCTGAGGGACCAATCGGCCTTCCTGGTTCATAGTTCACGGTGTAGTGTGCTGCAGAACCACCAATGTGCGCCGGTATAGCGCTGAATAGGTAGGAGACATCACCAGTTGCATCCGCGTGTGATTTCGCGAGGTCTACGTATCTTAACAGCCAATTTCGCAGTTTTTCATCAGCGGTTACAATCCCTTGTTCATTGCTCTTTCTCAGGACCTTGACGGTGAGTAACCCGTTTAAGGCATAATGGACAGTTTGTCTCTTGAAGAGGAGATCTCTAGGCAACTTTACCGTTGTTCCTGTCGGCGATTGCAGCGCTACAGCTAGAAATATGCCGTACGGAACCTTGTGGCCGAGTGCCTTGGTCTGCTCTCTCGAGGCATACAGAGCGAGCTCCGCGATCCAGAGATTTGGTGCATTTTCTATGAACCTGCCCTCCCGGTCAAGCAATCGCTCGGCTTGAAGCGCCTTCTTTATTCGATAGAATTGCATGCTGCCCTTCGAATAACCTAGTAGAAAGTCTATAGCAGGATGACGGCGTTGGAGGAGAAGGTGCCGTAGCCTGTAGAGCTTTCTTATCTCTTCGGCGTAGCGTATTTGTTCGTAGAGCATTGCTTGACTGTCAAGTAATTGTATGGATGCTATATAAACTAGACAACTATTTTTTGCCAGAAGCGCTATTCTAGAACGGATAATTGCATGGACCGTGCCCGCCAAGGGGGAGCGCATCGAATAGAGTTCAACCCAGTCTCATTCCAAAGCAATCAATTATGTGGTCGCCTGGACTTTAGCTAGGAAATTCGCCATCTTAGGTCGAACTTTCCCAAAACGGATTTATTAATGGTCAGTGGAGAACTCGCCCACTAAGATTTTGTCAAAGGAACAACGTAGACTTGCTGCAATCATGTTTACAGACATGGTGGGCTACACGGCACTTGGGCAGAGGAACGAGCCTCTTTCGCTATTGCTAGTTGAAGAACAAAGAAAGTTGATCAGACCCATTCTCAGCAAGCACAACGGCAGGGAAGTCAAGACTATGGGAGACGCTTTCCTTGCTGAGTTTTCAAGCGCCCTAGATGCTGTCAGGTGTTCATACGATATACAGCAAGCTGCGAGCGAGTTCAATATGTCTTTGCCCGTTGAGCAAAGGATTCACCTTCGAGTGGGGATTCATTTAGGCGACGTAGTTGATTCCATGGGTGATATTTCAGGAGATGCGGTTAACGTCGCGTCCAGGATAGAAGCTTTGGCAGAGTCCGGCGGCGTCTGCCTCACTCGACAGGTCTACGACCAAATCCACAACAAGTTTGAACTAGTATTGGAGAGCCTCGGGCCCAAATCGTTGAAGAATGTGAGTCAACAAGTGGAGGTGTTTAGGATGATGATGCCCTGGGAGACCAAACCGAACGATATTTCTCATAATGACACCACTAGCATTGCGGTGTTGCCATTTGCTAACATGAGCCCAGATCCTAACGACTCGTTCTTCGCCGACGGCATCACCGAAGAGATTATCTCGGCACTCTCCAATGTCAGCGGACTGAGCGTCATCTCACGAACCTCTGCCATGAGTTTCAAGGGTACGACGAAGAAGCTCAAGGAAATAGGGCGCGATCTCGAAGTGGGATCCGTTCTTGAAGGAAGTTTAAGGAAGGCGGGTAATAAGATACGTGTTACTGCTCAACTTATCACAGTAAGCAACGACAGGCATGTTTGGGCGCAGAGCTACGATAAGGAACTCGACGACGTCTTCGCGGTTCAGACCGACATTGCCAAGCAGGTTGCTGAGTCTCTCAGAGTTAAAATTCTGGCCCCAGAGATGGAAAGACTTGACAGAAAACCCACAACCAGTACTAGGGCGCACACTTTCTATCTGAAAGGCAGGTATCATTGGAACAATAGGGACGCTGAGAACATAAAGAAAGCCGCAGAATATTTCGAGCAAGCAATCAAGGATGACCAGGATTTTGCTTTGGGCTACGTAGGTCTAGCCGACTGTCACGAGATACTCGCAACAAACTGGGGAATTGACAAGAGTGAGAACCATGAGAAAGCCAAGATCATGCTCGCTAGGGCCTTAGAGATCGAGCCAGACCTTGCCGAGGCTCATACGACCAAGGGATTGGTACTGATGAACGAGTACAATTTCGCCGAAGCAGAGAAGGAGTTCAGGAGAGCAATTGAGCTAAAGCCTAGTTACGCCTCTGCGCACCAGTGGTATTCGCATCTTTTGATGGCTCTGTCAAAGCCCGATGAGGCGCATAGAGAGATTGAGAAGGCTGTTGAACTTGACCCGCTCTCTGCAGCCATTAACACAAATCTTGGAGACTACTTTTATTTGCGAAGAGAGTACGCCAAATCACTTGAGATAACCAAGAAGTCTGTTGAGCTAAACCCGCATAGTCCTTGGATCCTCTTCTCGTTAGCCATTCGATATGCGAAGATGAACATGCGTGACGATGCTAGGAAAGAGGGGGAGCTTGCTGTCCAATTCGGGCGAGACTCGATACCCTCCATGGAGAAGCAAATCGAGGTGGCCCTGGCCTATTACGGTGGTGATAAGCAAACTGTAAGGAGACTCTTACCTGACCTCGAGAGACATTTTGGAGGACCGATGGGCCCTCCAGCCGTAGCAATTGCCGGCTACCACTTCTGCATCGAGCAGAAAGAAATGGGATTCGAATGGTTAGAGCGTTCCTATTCGATGAAGGAGGCGCTGCTTCCGATGCTAAGGGAGAATGAATTCTTCGATAGTGTACGCACGGACACTAGGTTTTTGGATATCTTCAAAAGAATGGGACTAAAGTAGACCATCCCCCACAGTAGTTAGCATTCCTCCCACAGCTAGAAGAGACATGTTTCATTGAGGAGGATGCGGTAGCCGGGACTATTGACTAGAATCACTCGCTTTGGATAAAATCTAGTCAGCTATTGCCTTCACTTTGAACGGCTTATCACTGTAACCCTCTCTAACCAGAATTCAGATTCTGGCTCTGCGATGCATAAATCTCCGGAGCTGTGTTGAACGCCAGACCTATGAGCGGAACTATCGCTAGACTTGGCACAATTGAGTGTGCGCAAGCGATGGTGGATTCATTCCCTAATTGGCTCAATACAAGGATGAGTCGGCCGGAGAGATGCATCGGACCACTCAAAGGAAAAATGTAGGAAAGAGAGCTACAACAACTCTCCTTTCTTTCTTGCTCTCGCAAAATCGATCTTTCGTAGGATCTAAAATTAAGGCAATACCAGAGCAAGCATCACATTAGGGCCATCATACTTTAAAAAAGTGGGGTGCCGTAACTTTGGAAAGTCACGGCTTTCATTTCTCCTGCTACTCGAGCTTCAGAAGGATCCGGGGCCGCCAATCTCATCGAGGAAGGGCACTTTGACCGAGTGTCCAAAGTGGGCTGCGACTGCTACTGCCGAGACCGCAGCAATGGCGAGGATTCCAAGTCTGATCTTTTCTTCTAGAGTCATGACCCGTGAGGCATATCCATGCGCTCGTTAAGTTTTTGGGTTCTCACGCTAAATATATAGAGATGCGGTTAAATACAAATACGGCATTGAAAGCACATCAAGAAGCGAGCCTCGCGGAGAAGGAGCGTCTAATTGCAATGTTTGGCGCCCAGGGGGCTGAGATCATCATCGCACACTTGGATGACTTGGATCAGAGTTTTGGAAGCGCTGCAGAGGTCATGAGGTTGGCAATGAGTGGAAAGTCCAACTCCCGAAGCGCTACGCCAAACCAATAAGACTCAAAACGCCAGTTTAATTTCGTCAAATAGGAAGGAAATAGAAACTTGAGACCTGCTGGAGACGATGTCAAGACATTTCTTGCAAGGATAGCACCGTATGTGGAACGTGACGGAGCAAGGAACTTGAACGAGATTTCACGAGATCTCTCGATTCCGTACCAAACACTCAGATCCAGAATGCAAGGCCTTGGCGCCACTGGCATTGGCATCTATCCAATGGTAAATCCCGATAGGCTCGGCCTCAAAAGATACAGAGTCGGATTCAAGGTCTCATCTGATTTCACTTCTTTCAAATCTATCTTTGGAGGGCTCCACCAATCTGCCGGGCTGATTTACTACGCGAGGTCTTTCTTCTCGCAGCGTTTTGACACAGAGTTCTTGGTGCCAAGGGGAAAAGAATCAGAACTGAGAAAGTTGTTGCGCGCGCTTGAAGAGATGAAATTCCTGAGCGAGATCAAGATTCGTGAACTTGTTTGGAAGGACATACTCATGATGCAAACAAGATATTACGATTACGAGAATGCTTCCTGGGACGTTGATTTCTCGACACTTCGGGGGAATCCTTCCATCGCGCTTCCCGAGAAAGCAAAGGGGGATGCAAGATTTGACCACACTGATCTCGCTATAATAAAATCACTCCAGCTTAATTACTTCACAAAGCACGTCGATATTGCAAAGGAGGTGCAACTCACTCCTGAGTGCATCGCCTATCACCTGAACAAACATGTCTTTGACCTAAAACAAGTGAGCGGATTCAGGATGAGGTGGACCGGCCCGACGGAGGCCTGGTCAAAACATTCGATCTCCCCAATCACACTCTTTTTTGAGGATCTTTCAGAAGAAAAGAAGAGGCACGCGGTCTCTATTCTCACCTCGGTTCCGTTCACGTGGAACCACATGCAGGCAAGAGATGGAACGTATTTCGCTGAACTGATAATTCCAACAACGTTCATTTCAGAGACAATGAAGCACATCTCTGAGAAGCTCAGAGAGCTTGACATTGCCCCCTTGGTTGAGCTGGTCGACTGGTCTTGCGTATCAAGCTACACCATTCCATATATGATGCACGACTCCGAAAGAGGATGGAAATTTAAGGCGGAGGAAAGTCTTGGTTACGTGCTAGAGATGATAAGGACATACAGCTAGTTAGAATTCATTCCGGGGCAAAGGTCAGTCGGGCTACCTAGATGGCGGCTAATCCAAACCACTGCTTTCAGTGGGCGTGAGGCGTCGAGTGGAAAAGCGATTCGACGAGATAATTGTTCAATGCGTGGGAGATGGACTTGAGATGCTAGGCTCCGATGGGAAAAGTGTCGTATTATGGCTCTGGCAAACGAAGAGTGGGCACCCAAACTCCGAGATTGCTTCGCACATAATGGAGTTTTCCAAACTCCTCAACGAGACGTTCGGCATGGGTGCGGTAATCATAGAAAGTCACATCGCAGAAGAGATAATGAGAGTTTTCAGTCTTAATCCTGATTTTTCTGACTTGAACAGTGCGGTCCAGATGGCAAAGCAAAAGTTTGACTCTGAGCGGAAATAGATGCTTTTGCCAGAAGCGCTTCTTTTTGGGTCAGCGTGGCCCCCTCATTTTCCTTCACTTGACTCAAACAGCTGCCATCGGAGTCTCTTCCAACGATGCATCTCTCGTTATCGAGGTTATGCTCTGTGCCAGCCCTTCGAGTTCTGACCTAGAGTCCTGAAGCAATCTCTCCAATTCGGAAATGCGAGCCTCTGCATGTTTTAACTGCTCTTCTCTAGAATCAACCTCAGCACTAATCCTTTGCACCTCTTCTTCATGCTTTGACTTTGGAACAGTGTTTGTAAGCTCCGACTGGATGGCTGTGTATTCCTCACGGGGGACCATCGTCGATATCTTCTCTTTGAATTCAGCATCCTTTTTTTCCTCAAGCTGAGCGATCTCTACTTTGTTTCTCTCAACCATTTGTTGGATGCTTGCTTTAAGCTCCTGAACTTGGGAGAGTGTCTCTTCGTATACCATGCGCGGCACAGTTGTATCTCCTAGTTTGGAGGAGATCTCTTTGTCTATCTGAAAGAGAGATGATATCTGTCCGTTCTGCGTGGACAACTGCTTTGAGAGATTAGCCAAGGCCTCGGAAAGCGAGGCATTTTTCTCATAGTCTGCCTTGGTCTGCTTTAGTTGCAGATTAATTAGATCGATTTTCTCTTGCAATTTTGAAACTACTTGTTCGTGCTCTTTCTTCGGGATTGATTGATCAAGCTGCGCCTGCAATTTTCTGCATGTCAGAACAAGTTTCCTTACTTCGCTAGTTATTTCTTCGGCTCTGTTGCTGCTCAAAACTGATTAAACACTCTCTTGGCTTTTGGAATGTAGTTTTGAGGCGGGAATTTTCTATCTAATGAGCTGGGTCAAGACATCTTGATTGGTTACTTCGCAAGTTACTATGCGTTGCTTAGATTTGCAAGGGTTGGACTACAATCAAGAAAGGATCGGCTGTGTTGATCAATAAGCGTTCCAGATGACTGGTTATGCCTCTAAATGTCTGCTGTGGCAACAGTTGCGATGCAGCGCACTTTTGTATCTCGAAAAATACTTGGATGATCAGCGATTGAATGAAACTCGTAGTTACTGAAAAACAAAGGATGGGTCAACTCATCGCCACTGCGCTGGGTCAGTACAGACAGAAGCCAATAGGAAACAGAATCGTTTCATATGAAGTTGCAGACTACGTCATTGTACCTCTCAGCGGTCACGTGATGAACTACGTGACGCCAAAGGCGCTTGAAAGATGGACTCACAATTCAGTCGATGCAATACTTGACGACGCCAAAAGTCTCGTGAAGGTTATCCGCGGGAGAGGATACTCTCAAGCCCTGCGTAGCCTTGCCATGGCAGCGTCCGAGGTGATAATCGCAACAGATTCAGACGAGGAAGGAGAAAACATCGGTCTTGAGGTTCTCGAGATCCTGCGCGGAATATCGAAACCAGTTAGAAGACTATGGCTCACTACTACAGTTTCATCAGACATTCGCGAATCCTTCTCGAGCTTAAGGCAGTTCAACTACAACCTCGCCCGCTCTGTCGAGGCAAGAAGAAAACTAGATGCGATAGTCGGCTTCTCCGGGACGCGCGAACTCACACTCGCGCTCAAGTATAGAGTTGGAGGCGGCAGAGGAGTGCTTTCCTTTGGGAGGGTGCAGACTTCGACGCTGTGGCTCGTCGTAGAGAGGGAGCGGGAGATAATCAATTTCGTTCCAAAGTCCTACTGGGAAATCACCGCGAGAGTAAAGAACACCGTGTTTGTACACACCTCCTCTCCCTTCTTTGATATACGAAAGGCCCACGAAACATTCGGCAGGGTAAAGGACGAGAAGCAGTTCCTTTGTACAAAAGTCAAAGAGGAGGCGAGCTTTGTCCAGCCGCCAAAACCGCTGAATACGTCAGAGATGCTAAAAATTGGTTCATCTTTCCTGCACATCTCTCCATCCAAAGTCCTTGCTCTTGCCGAAGCCCTTTACTTGTCATCGGTCATCACCTATCCGAGAGTCGACAACCAGACGTACAGACAATCTTTCAACCAGAAAGCAAACCTGCAAAAGCTCTCGGCAGGAAATAAGTTCAAGGACTATGCCGCAGAGCTCCTCTCAAAGAATCTCACAATTCCGACGCGAGGAAGGTTCTCCGAGGATCACGAGCCGATAACTCCCATTGCTTCCATTTTGGATTATCCAAAGAACCCGCTCGCCTACCGCCTCTACGAGCTGATATTGAAACACTACCTATCGATATTTGGACCACCTGCAAAGTTCCTGGATACGACTGTCGAGGGCTCGATAAACCAAGAGCCATTTAGAGCCGAAGGCAGGCGATTGCTTGATCGCGGCTTCTACGCAGTCTACTACTATCCGCCAAAGGAGAAATTGATAGACAGTTTTCACACGAACACAAAATATCTGGTGGAAGAGGTCAGCATGCTTGAGAAAAAGACCGAGCCTCCTCCGCGCCATTCCAACTCAAGTCTCTTAGCAGAAATGGAGAAGGAAGGAATAGGTACCAAATCGACGAGGCCTACAATGATCGAGACTCTCAAGGAGAGGCAATACGTGAGAATAGATAGGAACACAATCCATCCCACAGACAAAGGGATGAAACTCATCAGTTGCATAGAAGGACCGTGGGGGAACTACATCTCTCCAAAGTTTACTTCAAGGGTAGAGGCAGAGATGGAGAAAGTCTCGCGCGGAGAAAAAGATTGGGAAGAACTCGTCAATTCCGAGAGGAAGACTTTCGCGGCGGCAATTGCGACGTTTAGGCAGACCAGGTAACAGCAAGTCGTTTTGTCGCCACGCAGAATCTGTCTTGGATTCTATCCAAAATGCTCAGGGCAAAGGCAAATAGCCGTTAGTGCGACGAGCCTCCTCTTTCTTCGTCTAGTTGACAACGGCGAGTTTTGGTTTTTTCCTCCTCCTCGAACTCGTCCCGATTTCTGAGGTTTCCCTCGAAACAATCTCGACGAGTCTCGCCTCACTCTTTTTACTTGATTTTCTTAAGAGCCTTCCCAAACGCTGGATGAACTCTCTAGAGCTTCCACTTCCGCTGAGTATGACACCCAAAGACGCTTCAGGGACATCTATCCCTTCGTCCAGAACCTTCGATGTGACAACTGCGTGAAAAGTTCCTTCGTTGAATTTTTCAAGGACACGGTGCCTCTCTTCCTTGTTGGTGGTGTGTGTGATAAATGGAATCAAAAACCTTCTCGAAATCCTGTAGACCAAATCGTTGTGCTGAGTGAATATTAGTATCCTCTCGTCTCTGTTGTCCAAAAGAAGCTTCTCCAGTTCAATTATCTTTGACTTCGAATTGAATGCAATGTCAAGCGACCTGTTCCTTGCAAGAAGCGCCTTTCTCGCTTCAGGATCCTTTGCGCTCCTCATTATGAACCTTCGGAAGTACATCTGCGTGAAGAGCCTGATCTTATTGGACTCCAAATAATCAGTGAATATTTTGTGGTACCTCTCGTACTCCTTCATCTCCTCTTCTGTCAAGTCGACTACTATCCTGTCAACTCGAAAGTTTGAGAGATAGCTGCCCGCAAGGTCCTTGGGTTCGAGCCGAAAGACCACGCCTCCTATGAGACGAGGTATCTCCCTGTGCAACATGTCCTCCCTCTCAAAAGTCGCGGTGAGACCCATCCTGTATGGTGAGGCAAACATCTCTGCAATCTGCCTGTAGCCCTCGGAAGCGATGTGATGCGCTTCGTCTGCAATAATGAATGAGAACCTAGCGCCTATCTCCGGTGCCCTGATGTAGGCAGAATCGTAAGTTGAAACAGTCACTGCGGAAAGAGTGCTCTCTCCGCCGCCAAGTACTCCAGCCTTGATATTGAGCTCCTTCTCGATTCTCTTGCGCCACTGCTCCAACAAGTCGAGTGTCGGCACGATAACAAGTGTGGGTTCGTTCACAAGCTCGATTGCCTTGATCGCGATCACAGTCTTTCCGGCGCCTGTTGGAAGAACAATGGTTCCCCTCCTTCCAGACCTGTCCCAAGAGCTGAGAGCTTTCTTCTGGTACCCTCTCAATTTCATTGTTGCGGCGCACTCAAGATGCGGGCAGGGTATCAAATGGCTGATTACATCGTCTGTAAACTCAAGCTCGCTCTCCTTGAAATAATGAACAATGTCCCTGTAGAATATTGCCTGAGCTCTGAAAGCTCCGATTCCCTCATCCCACACTGTATTCGGGATTCTGAGGTTGCCACTGACCACAATGGTTCCTTTGTCAAATGATATGGCCGTTGTTGTGGCAGACAATGCTCCCCCTCTCATCATGGTTTTTATTTGCCTTTTCTTTATTTGAAATCGTTGCTCCCCTCGAACCTGTTCAGCGCAAAGGTGCTCAAGGGAAAGGTGAGCCCAAGGTACCTTGCTTTAGATGATAGCTCGCTTCATCTTGGGAAAGAAATGATTGGAATATTTGCCCAAAGTGTAGGGAAAAAGAGAGCCTTTCTCACGGAAAAGCTCGAAGAGCTTGAGACAAGCGGTGACTACAAGCTTGTGAGAGGGCTTGCCGCGATTTTAGACAGGAGATGCACTTACGTCGTTGATAGCAAAATGGAGCCTATGAGCGCGAGAGCAGCTGTATTCGAGCAAGCGAGCAATCGAAGAATTGCCACGCTTCAAGAAAGAGATGAGCTTCTCGGTGAACTGGGCGCAAAGATGAACGTGACCGCAAGAGAGCTTGAAGACTCTCTCTTCAAGGATCTTGAAGAAGAGCAGATTCTATCCAGTTTTGATTCGCTTGAACCGGAGCTCCTGGTCAAGGTCTACAACTTTTCTCTGGCTCAGACCGCACTTTTCAAGAGCGTGAGCATGGAATTCACCGCCTCTGGAAACTGGAAGAGAATATTCAGGGACATCAAGAGACTAGGGCTCATGTACAGCGTTGAAAAAAAAGGTGATGGATATACAGTCTACCTCGACGGTCCTCTTTCACTTTTCAAAATGACCGAGAGGTACGGAACTTCTCTTGCGAAGCTTCTCCCTACAATAGTTTCAGGAGACGCCTGGGGCCTCAAGGCGGAGCTCATAGACAGGCACAAGAACAACAGGATACTTCACTTTGAGGAAAACAAGAGTACCGCGCCAGTGTTTGCGAGCTTGTTTGGTGAAGACTCTTCTCCAATATTCGACAGCAGCGTCGAGGAAAAGTTTGCCTCAAGCTTCAACTCGCTCAACACTGGATGGGAGCTGCGAAGGGAGCCCGAACCTCTCATAGCTGGGAGGCACGTGCTGATTCCTGATTTCAGCTTCGAAAAGTACGGGATCAAGCTTTTCATGGAGATTGTTGGGTTTTGGACGAAGGAGTACATAGAGAGAAAGCTTTCAAAACTTTCATCCCTTAAGGACACCGAGATCATCGTCGCTATAAACGAAAACTTGCGGTGCTCCGAGTCAAAGCTTTCTGCTGTGAAAGCGGCTCTGCTCCTGACCTACTCAAAAGAGGTGCCGATGGGACCGATACTCTCGCACCTCAGGATGCTTGAGCAGAAGGTTGAGGAAAGGCAGATGGAGGAACTTCGCAGCAGAGAGAGATTCGGTGAATTCACCGGCGAGTCTGTGAATTTGAAGGAGATTGCGAAGGCCCGCAAAGTTTCTCTTCAGATCTTGAAACGCGCACTTGCCAAAAGTACACTCAATGGCTACAGAATTGTCGGCGACTATCTCTTGAGTGAACCAAAGATCGAAACTATCAGAAAGGAACTGGGGAGTGAAGACCTGACCCTAAGCAGGGCTGTCCATATAGTCGAGTCTCTTGGTGTAGGAGGCGCAAATCCCGAGGAGGTGCTTCGATCTCTTGGTTATGCGATTGAGTGGGACGGGCTTGATTACGAAAGAAGCAAAGTGAAGAAGAAGGAGGCGAGTCCATGATAGATATTTTTTGCCTCGATCTAATCAAGGGCTTCCATCGAGGATTCATTCGGAAAGCTCCAGCAGTCATGAGATGACCGCGTACTATGAGCGGCACTCTTGAAATCTACGCGGATTGCGGATAATGCAACGACTCCTTTGAAGAGCAAGAAACACACTGGAAGACCCTCAAGACTGAACACAAGCACAGATCGACACACAGAAAATTTTGAGATGCGTACACTAGTCCAGACAATTCGTTATTGCCTTAATAGGCCCTACCGATACATTAGCTGCTATTTCTGGATTATCGAAATTCTAACTTCTAGGCAACCTGCATTGTTGATGGACGCTACTTTGCCGCGGACCTTGCACCGCAAGCCTCGCATACAATTGTCGTGAGCTGCTTTTCCTTTTCCAAGTGTGTGTCCGGCCCATTACAAACGGGGCAGATCACCCTTTCTTTGAGGTATCTTTGGAGAAGCACAGAAAAAGAATGTTTGTCTGGTCGACCCATGAAGATCGCTCTACCGTTCTCAATCGATGCGTTAATCGCGAGTTTGCTCCTGAAATAATTCAGAAACTCACTGGGATCTCTCCGTAAGGTATTCGGGAAGGAGATGAAATTTATCCAGTACGTTTTCTTCCCGGACACCATCGTTTTGGGATCGGGAAGCTTCAAACGATCTTGCGATGCTGTGACTCCCTCAGGCCTGGCAGTTCTCAACCTGACAAGAAGTGAATCGTATTGACCTTTTGTCTGCCTTACCTCTGCCATGATAATTGAATATTCTCCGAGGTGAATCATATATCTGCTTAGCGATCCGAAGAAAAACGGAAACTGCCCACCGTACTTCGAAATAGGGAAGGTGTTTATCTTAGGCTTTCTTCACTGTCTATGACACGATGACTAATCCAACCGATGGAACAGTTCAGCCGGTTATCTCGATCGCGAGAAAGACTCCAATACTATCTAGCATTGATCATACTTACATCACCTGCCTCGAATGTCGTTTCAAAGGTACTTGGCAAGAAGATTCAGCTGGACACTACTCGGCCACGGGTGATGATGCAGAGCTCCGCATAGTGAGGCTTGACAGGGTTAAGAAGTATCTAGCATTCAAGAAGGGGGCTTTAGTTACCCTCTTGCCTTCAAATGTGATTACTTACGAAGAGGCCAATATCGAAGAAAACGTGAACATTGACGAACAATCGAGTGAAAACCCAATCTTTGGTGGGCCATGAAATTAATCGGTTCACAGTTGTTATCTGTTTCATTGATTGCGAGAAATTCTTCGCAACAGCTGAAGCAGTGCGTGGCACCGAATCGTACTTGAGCAATTGCAGCTCCTTTGCTCATCGATCTTCGAAAGAGAATGGAGATTAGCGAGCCAGCTTTCCGCCATCTACAATCTTGGTGCCGCCGGCTACCAAGCTCCCTTTTTGTACTACGGCCGAGAAATTATGGATTCTTACTCCAATAGCTCCCTCGACAAAGCGGTCCTGACCATAGCCGTACCTCATTGCGGGATTCAGGCCTATAGTAACCGTCCCTAATTTCCGTGAATCGTTTGGAACGGCCTCTATCAACATATTGAGTTTGTCCATTGATGTTTTACTTTCCCATTTGGAGAGTTTGCCTGATTCAAACTCAAGAGTTGCGTCTTTGACTAGACCAGCCCTAGTCACAAAAGGTGACAGTTTCACCTTGCCAGAAACGGAAGAAGAGTTCACACTCTTTGCAACAAAACCAGGAGGAACATAGGTCATGTTGGATCCATTAGAGATGTCTTCATCATCCACTATTGCATCTTCGAACTCTGTTTCTCCCTTTACTTCGAAATCAAGTTTGGTTGAACCATCCGATGACGATACGGTACATCGCGTGTTGTCCAGCAAATATTCCGAGATTTGTTTCGCCTTCCTATTGATAGAAGCAAAGTCAGCTTCGAGCGTTGCCGTCAATTGATGCCTGACTATTTGATCCACGCTCTTTCCGAGTAATCTCGCCAAATCCTTTCCAACGTATCCAAAGCTCAACCTGACACCCCTGAGCTTTGCTCTTTCAGCAGCCTCATACCATGAGGAAGAATAGCTTGTTGATGCTGCCCTTTCCTCATTTGTCGACTTTAGAAAGTACGCTCCTATGGGAGGGCCGGGGATGAATACGTAGGCATCTGTCCCCGACAAAAGATTGGACTCATGTTTTCCCATAGCGCCAAGCACATCCTTTGGCATGTTCTTGAGACTGTCCATATAGGCGTCCTCATCTTCAAGAATCAATACGGGGATTGCCCCAATTCTCCTTGCTTCGATGACTACCTGACGCGCAAACGGTAGACCGTTAGTCCATGTTTCTACAGTAATGGACTCTCCTTTCTTGACACCTAGAGATTCTGAAAGAATCTTTCCCGCGACGTCTGAGTAGAGATTTGTAGAAATTTTACTACCAGACCTAACTTGCTTCGTAGCGGTCATCGAATAACAGGTACCTCAAATTTGAGAAGATGCTGCTTATTAAAAACCTATAGACTCGATCGCAAGATGCCTAGGTTATCAAGAAATAGTTCTCATGAAGCTCCCTTCTTTTCTTTTTTTGCCCGCTTCTTCTTATCTTGACCTCGAGTCATGATGTGATTAGCGGCGGTTCGAAGACAGCAAGAATTTCAGAGAGGGTTGAATAGCGATACTCGTGAAAGACAGTAATACTAGAAGGGTGTCTACTCGCACGTCGCAGGAATCCAGCTTCAATTGAGTCAGCA
>DAIDAB010000110.1 GCA_027310845.1 bacterium
AAGTCCCAGTCATAATGAACCTAGGACCATACAACAAGGGCCTCAAGTACCAAGAAGGATATGCTCCAGAGTGGAAGAAGCTGGTTGATGCCCATCCAGAGGTCATGAATGGCTCGACATGCAGTTATCTCACATGGGAAACAGTGGACCCTGAACGCTGGGTGCCTAATGGTTACGCAGTAGTGAGAGTGGATTCTAGAGGCGCTGGAAGATCCCCCGGATTCATGGATCTCTATTCGCCGAGAGAGGTCAAGGACTATTATGTCGCGATAGAATGGGCAGGAACCCAGCCTTGGAGCAGCGGCAAGGTGGGTCTATGTGGGATTTCCTACTATGCCATAAACCAGTGGCTCGTAGCTTCTTTACAACCTCCCCACCTTGCGGCGATACTCCCATGGGAGGGAGCTTCGGACCACTACAGGGACATGACCTATCATGGAGGCATACTCTGCAATGGATTCGTCGAGCAGTGGTATTCAAGGAGACTGCTTCCAAGGCAGCATGGAAAGGGAAGAAACAGTGCGATGGATCCATGGCTAGGAGAGCCAGCTGCGGGACCAGAGACGATGACTGACGAGCAGCTTAGAGCAAGTAGGACAGATTACATTGAAGATACAAAGAAACACAAGTTGGATGACGAGTGGCACAAGTCAAGATCACCTGATTTCTCAAAAATCACTGTGCCACTAATGTCCTCTGGGAATTGGGGCGGTCTCGGACTGCACAACCGCGGCAACTTTGAAGGCTACGTTAGATCTGCTTCAAAGCAGAAATGGCTTTCAGTACACGTTGGAAAGCACGAGGAGTACTTTTACCTGCCCTATGGAGTGGACATCCAGAGACGCTTTTTCGATCATTTCCTCAAAGGGATTGACAACGGCTGGGACAAAGAAGCTAGAGTCCTCCTAATGATTCGCCGCGTGGACAGGTTCGAGGAAAGGAAGGAAAATGAGTGGCCTCTCTCAAGGACTCAGTGGACAAAAGCGTATCTCAACTCAAATAGGAACATTTCCTGGGAGGTGCCGTCCACCGCAGGCAGTCTTTGTTTCAGAGCAGATGGTGAAGACATCACGTTTCTGTCCGCCGCCGTGAATAGAGAAACTGAGATCACCGGACCGCTCGCTGCAAAAGTGTACGCGAGCACGTCGACGACCGATATTGACCTCTTTCTCACTCTTCGAGCATTCAGCCCGGAAGGGAAAGAGGTGACATTCCAAGGGGCAAACGAAGCTAGAGCGCCTTTGTCGCAAGGGTGGCTCAGAGCGTCTCAGAGAAAGCAGGATCCAAGACTTTCCAAACCCTGGAGGCCCTACTACACGCATGATGAAGTGATGAAAGTAGAATCCGGCAGTGTCTATGAACTGGACATCGAACTGTGGCCGACATGCATCATCCTCCCAGCCGGGTATACAATCGCCCTTACACTTGGAGGAAAGGACTTTGCACGCCCTGATTCAAAGGAGCAACACAAGGGATCAGGACCATTTATCCACAACGACCAAGACGACAGGGGAAGCGAGGTGTTCAGGGGAACGACAGAGATACACACGGGAGCCTCAAGAGCTTCGTATCTGCTCCTTCCAGTGATTCCACCAAAATAGATGCCAAGGCTACTCTTGTTGGTTTTAGGTCATCTGCAGCAATAGGTCGCATTTTGATCATGCATCCGCACTGAAAGTACCATTCCATGAAGCTCTGGGCGGTAGTGACTCTTCTTACGAAACAGACTATTGAAAGTTTACTCTCCTGAAGTGAGAAAAGAGCGCGAAAAGTCCTTACTCGTCCTTCCTATTTTTCCCGCCCTACTTCGACAAGTGTATGATTTTTGACACCGTACATCCTATCAGCCACCGATTTTACCTCATCCACATCATGAGAGGCAATCAAGAAAGCCATCTTTGGATCCCTGCTTTTCTGACGAACTAGTTTCAAAAAGTCATCCGTTGCTTCCGGGTCAAGGCTACTCGTCGGCTCATCCGCGATGAGTATCTTTGGCTCTCTCACAAGGCCTCTCCCTATGACAACTCTTCTTCTTTCGCCCGCGCTAATGTCTGAAATCCACCTCTCAGCAAGATTCTGTATTCCAAGCAAACACAAGACATTGTCAACCCTTTCCACCATATCCGTATCTTTGCCTGAACCGCTCGGACTCAGTTCCAACGCTAACTCGATGTTCTCCCGAACGTTCAATGCCTCCAAAAGATAGTCATCCTGCGGAACATACGAAATGAGTGAACTGCGGAGCTTTGCGATATCAATCTCCTTTTCTTTCGAATTTGGAAACACATTCCTTCCGTCTATCATCACAGTTCCAGAGTCCGGAGCTATCAGGGCGGAGGCCATCTGGAGTATCGTGCTCTTCCCAGACCCGCTCGGTCCAAACAATCCGACCACCTCGCCATAGTTAACTGAAAACGAAACAGATTCAAGAAGAGGCAGGTTCGTCCTGTACCTCTTTGAGACACCTTGGAACTGGATAGCAACCTCAGAAGGTCTTTCCTTGGAGACGTGCTGATCCATTCTAGATCTCTTCCCCGTAGACTGCGACATCCATTGATAGTGATACGCTTACCCAAGACAAAAGAGAGAGAAGAACAAGAACCGGCGCGACGTAAATCATAGGATAGGAAACTAGACCAAACCCGGCAAAGGTCACATGCGAATCCATTTGTAGGAATATGAATGCAATAAAGGAAAGAGCTATCCCAGCCGCGGCTCCACCGAGGTTTAGAACAAGTATTGGAGCCCTGATTTTCCAGAAAAACGAACTCTTCTTGGGAAACATGTAAACTATTGCTCTAATCTCATTCCTGAGAGAAGCCAAGAGTTGTGAGTTTAATACAAAGAGTGTCACAACCAAAAGCGCCACCATCACAGAAAAAAGAGCTATCGTCGACGCTATCGCCGTCCCAAAAAAATAATTGAAAGAAGCGCTTCCCGAGGGAAAGCCAAGTCCGAGAACTCCAGAATTCGTGACTGGGGCGTTTTGGAGCTGCGAGGGAACATATGGAACGTCGAATATAACTGAAGCGTTTGTCTTCTCGATGCTGACGTTCTGCTCCAAGAAAAGACTCTGAGTCGTGAGTATAGCGACTGTGTACGTGTGCCCCGATTCTATAGGGATGTTGAGAATGGAATCACTACTGGAAGAGCTGTACAAAATTCTGGAAGATTGGATGTCCTCGATAGTAATTGAGTAGCCAACAGGCTGTGGAGAGAGTCCGAGTGTGTTGACATGCACGGTTAGCAGTGCGTTCGGGCTCGGGGCGCTTGAGTCAAATGTCGTGTTTCCAAACACGAGTATCTCATGAGAGGAACCGTTCAAAACCAATCTGTATGTTCCAAGATTCACCTTGTAGACCCAAGCTTGAGCTACTTGGTCGAAGTACTGCGAGGGCACTGTGTGGTTTGAGGAATCTAGGAGCTCTGGCGGAGTGACCGAGGAAGTGTTCACTTTCACGTCCAAAAACGCGCTTCCGACTGCTCTTGTGGAATTGATATCTATAGTAGAGCCATTGCCGTTGGGGACAAATTGATTCAGGTCTGTCCTGACCCCGTTTTGCTCTAAAATAGCATCGTACAGACCGAATGGAAGAGAAGCATTAAAAGTGTAACTTGAACTTGGGTTACTCGCAGATATCTGGAAGGAGGAGTGAACAAATCCCGCAGAATCAACAATCATGAGGGTGCCAGGTACTCCCTGGTATGCTATTTTCAGATCATATTCAGAACCAACAGTTTTCAAATCAAAAGAGCTTGAACCTGGAATTACGACCGCGTTTGCAATCCCGCCAGGGAGCCCTGCGACCTCCTCTCCATTGCCAATCATCACTATGACTTCATAATCCTCTTCGGTTCCGGTGGCGAAGAAACCAGCGATTGTTAAGTTGATAGGCTGGGAGGCAAATGAACTAGTTATCGAAAGTCTAGCACCAACATGTGCATTGAGTCGTGCCTGGGCTTCTGAACCCACGATTGCAAGATTTGAAGATTCGTTGCTCCCCGTAGGAAAATCGAGCCCCTGCGATGAAATTTCATGGGAAGGAAGGCCCCGCACTACTAGCGGAACGCCGTTTGCATCAGCGAGAGTTATCGTCTCTGCGTATGCTTGGCTTCCCTGTTGCATTTTGTTTATCGCATCTGCAATTGTGATCGGAACTCGACTGTTGTAAATCGTCCTGGCACTTTTCTGCGTGATTATGATTCCACTTCCTTGAATCGAGGCGGAGGGGACGCCTTCCCCTTTGAGCGCATAATTGACGCTCAATGCCTGGGAAACGCCGACGACTATCACTAGTGAGGAGGCCAAGAGTATTGCCAACAATCCAAGAAAGTACGCAAGGATGATCTTCCTCGGGAAGCTGTTGAAAGCGTAAAGCCGTCTCCGCGACGTTCTAGGATCACCTTGGATTTGAAGCCCTAGCAAAACCAAAGAGCACCGAAAAGTATCCTAGGGCAAAGAGAGCGAGAATGTAGATCAATGTACTCGGATCAACCGAAATTGCAGAGTCGGGCATCCCGAAGAGAAGCGATACTACGTAGAGTGAGGCGGATGAGAGTACTATCGCGACTGAGAACGCAAGACCCACGGCTGAAGTGCACAGGAGAAAAATCGCGAAATACATCACTGATCTGATCATTCCGCGCCCGACACCAATCAGAGAAAAGAGGCTCTGGGCTATTCTTGTCCTTCTTCCTATTGCCATGCCCGAGAGACTGCATGTTATCGCAAAGCCAGTGAACAATAGTGCCTCCACGTACAGGTAGCTTCCTCCGACCTCTGAGTAAAGTGAAAGCAAGAGCTTCTGCAGCACCTCGTTTCCCTCGAGCCCGAGGTAGCTCGCCGAAATCAGGAGCACTGAATTTAGAACAACTGGTATCGCAAGTATCGCGGCCCCGTACGCTGTCAGCAAAATGATGGTTGGAATGAGCCTGAACTCTCCGCGGATAAGGAGTTTCAAGACGACTGAATATAGTGTCGAGCCGCGGGGACCTGACTCCTGCTTTGTGAGGTACAAGTTCCCCTAGTCTCGCGTTTTACGAGCTTACCGCCGCAACCGTCATGGCTTCCGCTTTTTCACCAGGTGGCCTAGCGGTGCCATCAACCCACGCCATCTTCCTTTGTAGTGTAGTTGTGTAGAGCACCTTCCAGTCAAGGCCCACACTGTCAGCCCAGCTCTTGAACACTCTGGGATCGATATAGTTGCGTAGAGAAGTGTTGAGGTTATAATCGCGAGTTCGCTCAGCAAGCTCAAGCTGTCTTTTTGCCTTTTCGATTCTCTGCTTTAGGCTCGCTTTTTGTTTCTCGGTCTTGGGAACAGTCTCCTCAAGCTTCTTAACGCGCTCTCTTTTTTTCTCAAGGCTCTGCTCATACGTCTTAGGGGGAGTCCTCTTGTGGTTGCATTTGATCGCCGCCTCAAGGTTTGCGAGCCTTGCCTCGAATATCTTATCGTACTCTGGGGCATTAACGGAAAACGCAGAGTGGTTTTTCAGAAATTCCTTCACAGCTGTTGTAGCATGAAAAGTCCTGAACACCTTCGCGGTGAGCCCAGGCGACGCCTTGCTAAAAAATTCGTTGACGTGTCTTGAAGTTATCCCGTCGAAGATTAGGTCTTCAGGTTTTTTCCCGTTGCAGAATTGTTTGAGGTTCTCGAGCGCGATGACCTCTTCCGGAGCAAACTCAAGCGTTTTCTGCCAGCGGACGTAATCCTTTCCGTAGAAATCGAAATCAATTGATGCGCCGTTGAATTTGAGGTGTTCTACTCTCAGAGTCGATGCGCCAACTGTGTCCGCTTCGTCCTCATCTTTTTCGTCGCCCACCCTCATAGCGAGCTTGTCTATTAGAAAGCAGGCTGTTGCCATTTTCCTCACCTTTGGGTCTTTGGACGACATTGATTTCAGGATGTATGCCTTCACTTTCGTAATGTCCTTCTCAAGTTTCTTTGCCTTTTCGTACTTGCTCTTGTCACGCGCCTGTCTGATGCTCGAAGAATCGTGGAGCCATACGTACTTCACTTTCTCAGAAAGCTTGTCTACCCATGAGGCGATCCACATGTTTCGCGGCTCGTGAATTACCTTCCATTTTCCAAGTGGGATCGGAGCATCTCTTCCCAAGTTGAGTGTAACGTCCTCCTCAGTTATCCTCGGCTTCCAACGACCTCTATGCGGATGTTGTCCCCTTCCCATGAAGAGCCCAGGAGGCTCGACAACCCAGTTCGCGATTTCCGTTTTCACTCCATCGACTATGGCGTAACCGAACTTTTCTTTGAGCTCTAACCTCCTCTTCTTCCTCTCAGCCGCGAGGGCCTTCTTCTGCGCCTTTGTGAGCTCTACCTTCTCTGGAAGTGTTGGAAATACAATGTCAGAGATCTTTGCGCCCCGGAGCCTTTCCGGAAAGAGTTTCAAAAAGTCGGAGAGGAAATTTGATTGAAATACCAGATCCTCAACGTATGGAGTGCCAATTTTCTTAGCCCAGGAGACAGCCATTTCCTCTTGCTCCGTGGTCATCTTGATAGTTTCCCCCAGGATCACAATTGTGTTTGTCCTTTGGTCTGGCTTGTAGCGCTCTGGGAAACTGACGCCATTGTGCGAGAGTGCCGTCCATTGCTTTTTCTTGACCCCTTGCTTCTCTTTTTCTGCCATTTCAGGAATCTCACTTCTGGGTAAATCTAATTGTAAAAGCACGTATGCCTGCTAAAGTCTTTTGCATCGTGCCTGTCACGGCTGGCCAGTTCGTGTTCTTAAATTTGGCTGTTTTTGTC
>DAIDAB010000111.1 GCA_027310845.1 bacterium
AGCAAGTACTTGGTCCGAGCTCATCCCTGCGAGGATAATATACGCTACTGGTTTTGCATTGCTTAGCCCGGCTATGCTGAGCTGGGTCACGAAGATTGCTCCAGAAAACAGAAAGGCAGAGTATCTTGGTTTCTTTGCAATGATAAATTCGACCCTTTGGAGCTTTGGCGCCATTCCTGGCGGAATCGTCGAGGCTGCGTATGGCAGTATCGGGCTTTTCCTATTCTCCATCGGGGCGACTCTAGTATCGCTCGCTGCAGTTTACTTGATCTATTCTAGATCTTGGAGGCCTGGAGCGCTTCGAAAAGTTGACATTAGAGCTATCAAAGAGCGAGAAGATAGCTATAGCCTATCTACTTGATTTATTTTCGAAGGATTCCAGTGCACAGCAGGTCTCACACCATATTTTCACAATCACGTTGTTCGCGCGGTTGCTCTTCTAAGAGAACAATATCAGTAGTTGGCGTAAGCAGTCGCCTTACGAAGGTGTGAAAGTAATATCTTTGGTTACATTTACACCTTCGAGCGCGATTGTACCCGACGAAGGAGTGGCAGTGTATCCTTGAGATGGATTGACCGTGAAGAGATAGTTTGAGTAGTTTGTAAGATGGAAGACTATCTGATTAGTCGTAGAATCTACCGTCGTGATGTTCATTGAAACTGACCAGAGAGAGCCTAAAGGCAGGCCCGTTTCAACGAAGGTGATTGTATAGAGAACAAGATAAAAGTTGATCACGATATCTACAGGCCTTCCCCGAATACTAACCTGACCAGAAGCGGGGGAGATTGAGAAATCTGCCGCGACAGTCATGTTGTTGGAAATTGAAAGGCTGTTTTTCCCGTCGACACTATTGAGACTCCAGTTGTACGTGCCGTTCCGTTCTAGAAAAAGTATGGGATCAGCTGACTCTTGCATCTCCCCGTTGATCGAGATTCCAAAAGGAACGTAGTACACATCTCCTGTTGAGCTAAAATTCACTATGTATTCAAGCTGCCCTATTTGCACAGACGTGCTAGGTTGAGTCAGAAAAATGTTTCTTGAAGTTATGATCAAGCCCTGAGGAAAGATCAGGCTCGCGTTTCCCGAGGTGCTCGGGTTAAAAGTCACGAAGTAGTAATTCCCCGCATTGACATTCGCATGCAATGCGTTAGTAAAAGAGCCACTTTCGCTTGTGTAAATTGCAGAGATATTGTTTCCGCTCTTGAGGAAACCCGCAAACTGTTCTTTCGTCATTAGATAAGAAACTGTGGGCGTTCCGAATGAGAAATAGGCTTGTATTTTCGAAGAATTCTGAGGTACGTGAAGTTCGAGTGCAACGTATTGACCGGGCGACAGAGTGTAATTTGCGCCCACCGAGATCAGATTTGCGACTGACACAGGGCTTGAAGAAACTGCCGATTTGGTAAGAGGTGTATAAGACACTGTGCTTGGGTTGCTTCCAAAGTTGAAGAACGTGAGGTCATACTGACCCGCAGGAAGAACCACATCAACAGTTCCAGAATTGAGATTTCCACTTGCGAACTCAAAATTTGAAAGACTAGAGCTTTGGGAGTAGGACTGGAACTGGGCAACGGTAACAACGAAAGCCTCGACTGGCTCAGTTGCACTAAATGAATCGCTCACATTTGAAGCCTGATTAAGCGTGAAAGGCAGAGCTACAGATGTTCCAGATTCTACGACCACTGAGCCAGGCAGAGACTGCATTGTGAGATACTGGGAAAGCAATAGCGGAGTTGCCAAAAGTAACGCGAGAACAGCCGCAAAGAGAAAAGCGCGTCGAAGCAAGTCATCACGATCCGGACAAGATTGACGCAGGGGACGATATCTTCCTGTTCTTGAGATACCCAGCGTTGAGGAAAGAAGATATCAGCTCGCTTATCGTGAGTGCGAATAATGAAATTACTGCGAGCCAAAACAGGAAATCAATCACTAAGAAAAACGGATTGACACTCACGCAACCCATGAAAGCGTTCATGCTATTGCACGTGCCTACATTCTCTGCTGCGAAGGCGAAGTATGGATTCAGCGGAACCCATCCTGTAATCTGCAGAGGATACATTCCGTTTGAATGCAAGCCAACCTGAGGAAGGAGAAGAGCAGCTGCGATGGTCGATCCTGCAAGATTCCTTGATATCTTGTTAGGCATAGAATCTTCTTTCTTCCAGATTGGCATGGCATAGATCCCAAGCCCAACAATGGGTAGCCAATAAATGTAGTCTATGAAAATGCCGAAGGGACTGAGCGAGAAAATGCCGCTACCGCTGGTGCAGACAGTCCCATTGGTATAGCCCGACGGTGAGGTCGCGTTTGGGATTTGCGCATTTTGACAATTTTCGTTTGCGTAGGAATTGCTCACCGGCCAAGGTAAGCCTGAGCCCTGAGTTGCAAAGTACGATGCAAAAAACAGAATCGCAGACAGTGAAACAATCACCGTGGCGAAAACTAGACCTTTCTTTCTCTCCAATCCTGCAGACTTCACAAGAACGAAAAACACAGCGAATAGAAACACGAATGCAGGTGCAAGGAAACCTGAGAATCCCATAGGATCATCGAAAACGATTAGGATTGCAATGTAGATTGCAACCCCAATAATCGTAAGCTTAAGCGGCCTTGTCGAAGGTTTCGCTTTTTTCACTTCTATATCTCCCCCCTTAAGTGATCTGCCGCTTTCTTATCTAATCCAAATTCGCCTAGCGAGGAAGAGAGGTGCGAAAGCAATTGCCACCCAGAAAAGATAATCTAGCAAAATCATAGATATGTCGTAGGAGAAGCCACACCCATTGTAAGGATTCGCGGCCCAGCAAATTGAGATTGGTTTACTATAAATCAAAGGAAAGCCCGAGGACGAGCCCGCAGGTGTCCGGGTACCAAGAGCTACAACACCTAGCAGAACAAGTCCTGCAATGAGCGCGATTATCAAATCGCGAACCAAATAGCTGGCCTTTCGCTTTGGATTCACACTTGAAGTGTTAGGAACGTTCTGATATTAGAATTATCCGAACATCTATTCTGGATGATTCACATTCTTTACTTTTTGCTGTCCTTGTCGGATAACTCATAAGCTAGCGGCATTATTTCGATTTCTGTAATCCAAACGTTCCCTACCATGCGTCAACCCTTTAAGTCTGATTAGAAGTAATTGATCTGGGCTTGAACCAAGAACATAGGCGTCTTGCAGCCATAGTCTTCACCGACATGGTAGGCTACACAACGCTGGCCCAAAGCAACGAGTCGCTAGCACTTCAACTTCTTGAAAGACACAACGCACTGCTGAGGTCAGAGCTAGGGCAGCATAGGGGCCACGAGGTGAAGACGATCGGAGATGCTTTTTTGCTTGAGTTTGACTCCGCGCTTGAAGCTGTCCTATGCGCAACGAAGATTCAGAAAGCCTTCAGGGAGCAAAATATCTCTGCCAAGCAGGGAGAGAAAATGCTTCTTCGAATAGGAATACACGTGGGGGGACGTGATTCACCGAGGCGGCGACGTCTTTGGTGACGCAGTGAACATTGCCTCAAGGATAGTCAATTTCGCAGATGAGGGAGGGATTTGCATGTCCGAGCAGGTCTATGCACAGGTCAGGAACAAGCTAGAGTTTCCGCTGATCGAGATCCCAGAGCAGCCACTGAAGCATGTTGAGCAACCAATGAACCTCTTTCAAGTCGTCCTTCCATGGGAAGAAAACATACCAGGTAAGCTAGTCAGTAAAGGAATGCGCATTGCGGTCCTTCCTTTTGCAAACATCAGCCCTGACCCCAGTGACAGCTACTTCGCCGATGGGCTTACCGAGGAGCTGATCTCGGCTCTTTCCGAGGTCCAGGGACTCAGGGTCATAGCGAGGACTTCCATCAACAGGTACAGAGAAAGCAAAAAGAGTATCCAGCAGATTGGGAATGAACTCCAGGTTGCCTACGCCTTGGAGTGAAGTGTGAGGAAGGCCGGCAACAAGATCAGGGTATTTGCGCAGCTCATCGAAGTTATGAGTCAGGAGCATGTATGGTCAAACCGATACGACAGGGATCTGGAAGATGTCTTCTTGATTCAAAGCAACATCGCAAAGCAGGTGGTTGATTCGCTGAAGCTCACGTTGCTCAAAGTCGAAAGATTACGCATCGAAAAGAAGGATACAGAGAACCTAGCCGCATACGTTGCATATCTCAAAGGCAGGACTCTTCTACATGATAGAACTGAAAAGGCGATCAAAGCGGCGAAGGAGCAGTTCGGGCTAGCCATTCGCGAGGATCCGACATATGCAAGAGCATACGCGGGCCTCGCCGACATTAACATGCTTTTGGGCGACTATCTCTTTGCGCCAGTTCCATCGTCGCTAGAAGAAGCAAAACAGCACATCGAGAAAGCACTTGAGCTAGACCCAGACCTACCAGAGGCTAGGGTATCACTCGCGTATTTTCTCCAGTTCGACTACAAATTCGTCGAGGCTGAGATTGAGTTCAAGCGAGCGATTGCGCTAAATCCAAGCTATGCGACTGCACACCACTGGTACTCAGCATGCCTACAAAACTTGGGACATCCAGAGCAGGCATTCAAGGAAGTGCTTCTGGCAGAGGAACTTGATCCACTGTCCTCATCGATAACTCTCTCCGTGATCTACAGATGCATCGATGCTGGAAGGTACGATGAGACTCTGAAACGGGTCAAGAAGCTGCAGGAGATTGATGCAACTAGCCCGATGATCGATGAAGCGCTGATGGCATACCACTTTGCTAGGCAGGAGTGGGAGAATGCCTCGGCCTATTTGGGAAAGATGATTGATGCTGACCGCCTTGATCCGTACCTTGATGCAGATCTCGCATACATCCATGCTGCGAAGGGAAGACGGGATGAAGCACTGAAACTGGTGGAGAAGTTGAAATCTGTTCCGGATAGCGCGCGCACCAAGGGAACCCTGATCGGATTTGCCTACGTAGGTCTTGACGATCTTGACGAGTGCTTTCGTTGGCTAGAATACGCGTTTGAAAATCGCGAGCTCTTCTTCGGATGGTTCAGAAACTATCAGCTTCTCAAGAAGGTAAGAGAAGACAAGAGGTTCTCAAGTCTCTTGGAGAGAGCGGGGCTCCCCACTTCCACCTCTGGCTAATTCGAGGTGAAACTAATCCTTCTTCTGCGTTGCTAGTGCTACCGCGACAAGCATCGTAGCGCCGCCTGCAATTGTGTAAACTGTCAAGGCTTCTCTCAGGAGCAGTACTCCGCCGATCACACTGACTATTGGTATGAGATACAGCTGGATCGAAAGCCTAGAAACAGTTCCCCTGCTCACAAGAGTGTAGAACATGAAGTACCCAAACACTGTGCTCAGGATGGCAAGATAAACTACGGAAAGCCAACCAACTAATGAAAGCGAACCAACCTGGGTAACAAAGCCTGAAGAAAGCAGAGGCAATATCATCACAGTCCCAATCAGCCCGGCCCACGTAGCAATTGGAAGCGGACCGTACTTTCCAACAAGAGGCTTGGCTAGAACGGTGAAAAAAGCATATGAAATGGCCGTGATGATGACCTCGATTGGCCCGAGGATCGAACCCGCATTAAGATCGGGGATTGAAAGTATTAATGCCCCGACAACTGCCAACAAAAGTGCAAAGACCACCCTCATCCCGATCTTCTCCTTCAGTGTATAGGCTGAGAGGAGAACGATGAAAACAGGCCCTAGAGAAACAAGAAGTCCTGCCAATCCCGAGGACACTGTTGTTTCCCCGTAGTTGAGCGAGAGGTGGTAGGCTGCCACGTTTGCAAACGAAATGACAAGGAGTCTAGGCAGATCCTGCCTTTGAAACCTGATCTTGGGTTTTAGAGCAATTGGCGAGAGTGCCAAGAACCCCGCGCTTGCGATTAACCACCGAAGCAAAGTCAAGTTGACTGGAGAGAGCTCAAAATCGGCTCGACGGATCGCAACAAATGCAAGGCCCCAAATTACACTGAGGACAAGAAGGATGGAATAATTGCGTGCCTGCTGTCTGCTGGCTCGAGCCTTTCCCTCTTCCGAGCTCGATTTAGGTTTTGCCGTTTGCGCTACTCTCCGATATTTTTGCTAGAAGGGATACGCCCTCTCCTTCAAGCAATCGCTTCTTTCTCTCCACACCATACCTATACCCGCCAAGCTCTCCGTTTTTCCTGACAACCCTATGGCATGGAATCACAAGTGCAGTGGGATTTGAGGCACACGCGTTTGCGACTGCTCTTGAACCATCTGGACAACCAACTCTCCTTGCGATTTCGCTGTACGACCTGACCGAGCCGTAGGGGATCTTCTGAAGCTCTTTGAGAACCTTTAGTTGAAACGCTGTCACCCGAATATTAATCGGAAGGTTAGACTGCCCCAGATCTTTTCCTTGATCCAGATATTCGAGGATCGTATTTACCCAGCGGGCAAGATCCGTATTATTATCCTCTATGAGATGCGCCTTTGGATACTCCTCGCGAAGGTAAGCTAAAAGCTTGTCGTCCGAGTCGGCTAAGCTCACAGCGCAGATTCCCTGCGCAGTTCCGCCAACGAGCAGTCTTCCGAGATAGCAGTCGGAAAAAACATAACTTATCGTCAATCCTTTGCCTCCACTCTTGTAACTGGAAGGATTCATCCCTAGTTTCAATTGCGGATGGGAGTAAAGCCAGCTCGAAGTGTTGTATCCAGCTTTATAGGTTGATTTTGTAACCGCTTCCCCGTTTCTAAGAGATAATTTGAGGCGACGCAGTCTCGCCGATTCCTGATACTCTCTTGGAG
>DAIDAB010000112.1:0-6316 GCA_027310845.1 bacterium
CGCGAGCTAAAGGAATTTTTATGATGCCAGCATGGCAGGGGCATTCTTACTTGTATTGATGACTGCTGGCTTTGGATTGTTATTCGCTCTGCCAGTCCTGATAATCCCTTTCTTCTTCGCACCTAGAAACAAGACTCCGATGAAGCTTGCCACCTTCGAAGCTGGGCAGGTTCCAACTGGTGATGCACGCGTTCATTTACTTATGCAATATTATCCATACTTACTGATCTTTGTTATCTTTGACGTGATATCGATGTTTCTTTTCGCATGGGCATCCACAGTTGTGGTTCTCTCTGCAGCTTACATTGTTGGAATTTTTCTCGGTATCATCTTTATACCACTAGGATACGGAATCCATTTGGCGAGGAATCTGGATCTATGGTAGCCCAACAGGTAGAGACAAAGAAGCCGGGAACTGCAAGGGAAGGTCCTGGTCTGAGTATTCTTGTGGGTAAGATGAAGGAAGTCATCCAATGGGCTATCGCCGACCCGATGACCTACCTTGCTAACTGGGGACGCCTTTACTCTCTTTGGCCTGTTCATCTTGAGACTGCGTGTTGCAGCATTGAATTCGGAGCTGTCTCGGGATCAAGATATGATTGTGAACGCTTTGGAATCTTGGAAGCTTTTGGTTCTTTGCGGCAATGCGATCTGATCGTAGTGCATGGCACCGTCACAAGAAAGATGGCACCTCGCCTCAGATGGATATACGATCAAATGCCCGAACCAAAATGGGTGATCGCTATGGGCGCGTGTTCTATTACTGGCGGAGTTTACTTTGACTCTTACAATGTGCTGCCTGGGGTTGACCAGGTGGTTCCGGTCGATGTGTACGTGCCTGGTTGTCCTCCGAGGCCTGAGGAGTTGATTGATGCTTTTGTCATGCTTCAGGACAAGATCAGAAAGTCCAACATCAGATAGATCACGCAATGTCAGCCACACAGCCGAAGATGGAGCTTCCGAGAGAGGAAAAGGCACTCGTGGCTGCTCTTTCATCGCTAGGCGAAAAAGTGAAACTCGCGTTTGCAAAGCCAAATAGAATCAAGATTTTTGCGGAGAGAAACGACGTCGTTGAAGTTTCTCGCTTCATTCGTGACAACCTGCACTTTGATCACTGCGCCAACGTCACTGGAACCGATTTTCCGAAAGACAAACAAATTGAGATCACATATCATTTTGGTTCCATTGACGGTGAAGGTTTGAGAAGAATCATCTTATCTCTTGCTTGCAAAGTTCCCTCGGCTGATGCAAGACTTCCTTCGCTGATCAATGAGTTCCCAAGTGTGGAATTGCACGAAAGGGAGACTGCGGAGATGCTTGGCGTGGTTTTCGATGGACATCCGAACCTAAAGCGACTACTTCTACCTGAGGATTGGAACGATATTCCCCCAATGCTCAAAGCTTACAGGTTGCCCGGACGACTGGAAGGAGAGTGAAAGGTCTTGTCGATGCCGGTTGGGGCGACCGGAATCTCTACTCAGCAGGTTGAAGAGGACAAGCTCGTCGTGAGCATTGGTCCACAACATCCTGGAGCAGGTCACTTTCGTTTCACTATAACTGTGGAAGGGGATATGATAGTTGATGTCCTTCCGGACCCTGGATACGTCCATCGAGGGGCTGAGAAACAGACAGAGTACCGTAATTATACACAGAGCATTCCATTGTTAGAGCGCTCATCTCTCACAGATGTGACAAACATCATAGGGCCATACTCTCTTGCCGCAGAAGAGCTCATGGGCATTGAGATCCCACCTCGAGCGCAGTACCTCAGGATGATAATGTCTGAGAATCAACGGATAATCAGCCATCTCTACTGGCTAGGAATTCAGGCCATTTTCTTAGGTCATTCAACAATGTTCATGTGGCCTTTGGGAGATAGAGACCTGCTCATCGACTTGGGTGAGATGATTGGAGGTGCTCGAATTACCTACTCCTACTGGATTCCAGGAGGAGTAAGAAACGACATACCAGGCAATTTCAAGGAGAGAGCGCTGAAGACCTACGATTACTTTGAGAAGCGGCTTGTCGATTATGAGAGAATATTTTTTGAGAACCCGCTTTTCCTGAAAAGGACGCAAGGCGTAGGGGTACTCAAGAGAGAAGAAGCTATCAGGTTCGGTGTTGTCGGCCCTGTTCTAAGAGCTTCTGATGTGAAGAGCGATACGAGGCTAGACGAGCCGTATTGTTTATACAAGGATGTCAATTTCGAAGTTCCTGTTTACAAGGAATGTGACACTTGGGCTCGATGCATGGTTCATCTATTCGAGATGCGACAGAGCATACGGATTATCAGACAAATTCTTGAGAAAATACCTTCAGGCTCCGTACGCGTTAAACTCTCTCCGCAGCAGCGAACGCGGCCTGGAGAAGCGTATGCAAGAGTCGAGGCGTCAAGGGGGGCAATGGCATTTCATATAATTTCAGATGGCGGGACAAAGCCCTACAGAACGAAGATCAGTGTACCTTCCTTCAGGAACTTGATTGTTCTGAAGAAATTACTTATTGGCTCTCATGTCGCAGACATGCCAGCGATTTACTGGAGTCTTGACTACTGGCCGGTCGAGGCAGACAGATAGGAAGGAGCGAAATCACTTGGCAGAACTTACTACATTCGAACAATTCGTAAAGCGAGTACTCGAGATTGTCTTCTGGGTGCTTATTTTTCTGCCGTTGGTAATACTACCAGTGTTTTATCTAGTCTATGTTCTTCCAGTTGAACTACAGTGCAATTTTGTATTATTGGGCTGCAGCCACAGTATCGATTGGGCTACTGCGCTTTACATGTTCAGCCCTAATCAACTGAATCCTTTTGATCCTACTTCTTTCATAAGCTCAATGGGACTGGGGGCAAGCTCAATTTTGTTCAGAGCAGGATTCTTTCCCGGCCTGACATTTGTAGCTGTTTTGTCTTCCTTTGTTATATGGTATGAAAGAAAGCTGTTGGCGAAAATGCAGTACAGGGTCGGGCCACTGTACGCAGGCCGCGTAGGAGGAATTTTCCAGTCTTTCGCTGACCTTTTCAAACTACTCTTCAAAGAAATCGTGATACCTGCAAAAGCCGACAGACTGATGTTCCTGGCCCCAGTCTTTGGAATGATGGCTCTTGGCGGGGCACTCATCGGAATTGTCCCAGTGGGGGCAAACGAATTCGTCGCCTCCTCGCCGTACTCTCTCTTAATTGCGCTTGCTATCTTGAGCTTCTTTCCATTGGTCACGCTGATCGCAGGCTGGGCAAGCAACAACAAGTTCTCATTCATTGGTGCCATAAGAGCCCTGTACCAGATGATCTCATACGAGATTCCATTGATTCTCTCTGTTATTGGCGTCGTGATTCTTGCCGGATCGCTCGACTTTACTGGAATCGTAAATTCGCAGAACAAGATATGGTTCATTGCACCCATGATTCTCGGGGCGATAGTGTTCTATATCACAGCAATGGCTGAGGTCGAGCGGATTCCTTTCGATCTTCCGGAGGCGGATAGCGAGCTTGTCGCTGGCTGGCTCACCGAGTACACGAGCATGGTGTTTGGGACGATAAATCTCGCAATCTACATCAAGCTATACGCAATGTCTGCTATTTTCACACTTCTTTTCCTCGGGGGATGGTCAGGACCTGCGCCTGTTCCTGACTTTGTTTGGTTTCTGATCAAGACGATCATAGTGATGACGATTTTCATAATTCCGCGAGGAGCGAACCCGAGGATACGAATAGATCAACTAATCGACCTTGGATGGGTGTGGCTCATCGGATTATCGTTTCTCAACATATTCATTGCCCTAGTCTTGAAGGCTTCAGGATTGTTATAGAGGATAAAGAAGAAGATGAGCATCGTCACAGGCACGTTTAGAGCTCTCGCAGCTGCACTGAAGCAGCTTCCGAAAAAAAGAATGACTCTCAGATATCCAGAGACACAATTGGAGATGCCGGGATACTATACTTACGACCCGAAGCTCGGCGTCGCAAAACCTGGATACAAGGGACGCCATATATTATGGCTTGACAAATGCACAGGCTGTCAACTTTGCTCAATCGCATGCGAGAACATCTCGCAGGCGATCGAAATGGTGAAGGTGAACAGGGCCCAGCCAAACAACAAGAAATCAATCTTCCCGCAAGTCGACTACGCAAAGTGCGTGTTCTGCGGTTTCTGCGTGGACGCGTGCCCTTTCTACGCACTTGGTATGACTGACGATTTTAATTTGGTCGCCTACACAAAGAAGGAATTGGTCTACTCTCCAGAGAAGCTTGCGGTACCTCCCAAGGTCACGAGACCAAAGGTCAAAGTCAAATTCGAGAAGGATGTGGCCTTCCATGAATGAAGAGATTATCTTTGCTGCGCTCGCTGCACTGACCATTGTTGCGGCGATTGTTTCGCTTGAGGCGAGGCAGGTTGTCTATGGCGCAATTTCACTAGCCTTTTCTTTCCTTGGTGTTGCAGGACTTTTCATTCTTCTCAATGCTACTTTCGTCGCCTTGTTTCAGATCATAGTTTACATTGGGGCTATTGCGGTGTTGATACTATTCACCGTGATGCTTGTTACGAAGGATGTAGAAGCTGAATCAAAAAGAGAACCAATCCGTCCCTTTGCGATCCTGATTGCGGTTGCCTTGGCGGTTGTTGTGAGTCTTGTGGCCTCTTTTTCCAACTTTACGAACACGTACGCAGTTTCTTCAAACCTGACCGTTGCTAACATAGGCGCTCTTCTGACTGGAGAGTATTCCTTTGCACTCGAAATTCTTGCACTGATCCTTGGCGCTTCCATTGTAGGCGCATTGACACTTGCCAAGCTAGATAAGGAGTGAAGAAAATCAAAATGATTCCACTCGTAGACTGGATTGTGCTTTCGACGATACTTCTTGCTATCGGAATTTATGGACTAGTTGCGAAAGGAAATGCACTGCGCCTATTCTTTGCGATTGAGATAATAGTGAACGCCGCAAACCTGAACTTAGTGGCCTTTTCGCATTACCTCGCAACCCCTAATGCAATCGGACAGACCTTTGCGCTTTTCTCTATTGCCATCGCAGCTGCTGAAGCGGCCGTGGGCCTTGCGATTGTTGTTGTGGCCTTCCGCCTAAACAAGAACGTTGACGTTTTCCGTTTAAGGAAACTCAAACACTAACCAAGAGAGAAAAAGGAAATGGACATTGCGCCCCTGTTCCAAGCCGTAATAGTACCGATATTACTCTCGCCTCTCGCGTACTATTTGGGAATCAAATACGGATCTAAATCCGCTTGGTTCAGCTTCGCCGTTCTGCTTTACTCAACAATCATGCTCCTCTATGCTGCACAGACATCCAACCCTTACTTTGAAAGTTACACATGGTTTCCCCAGAACTTGGCTGGGTCAGGAGCTCTGTCGTCAATTGGGCACTTTGGGTTCTATGTTGACGGAATCAGTATTCCATTTGCTCTCACAATCTACATCATCTGTACTGCAGTTGCGTTGTATTCCGTTCCGTACATGAAGCACAGGATCTTTGAACAGGAAGGAATCGCCGTCACAGAGACAGTAACGGTAGAAGGAGAGGAGCATCAAGAAGCTGGCGAACAAAAGGAGAACGAGAGGACAAATTCAAGATTCGGGCTTTACTTTGCTCTCTATTTGCTTTACAGTGCTGGAATGGTGGGAACAGTGCTTGCAACTAACCTGATCGAGCTCTACTTTTTCTTTGAATTCATGCTAATTCCATCTTACTTTCTAATCGCGGAGTATGGATACGGTGCAAGAGGACGAATCTCTCTGATGTACCTTCTTTGGACTCATATCGGCGCCCTCTTGATGCTCCTTTCGTTCCTTGCGCTTGGAACCATCACCGGGAATTTTGTTTTCCTGGGTCCAGGTGCGATGCAAGCGGTTCAAGTTGTAGGCGGTCTGATACCATGGATCGTCTTTGGAATAGTAGTCGGACTCTTCGTGAAACTCTCTGCATTTGGCTTACACGTCTGGCTTCCATTTGCTCATGCCGAAGCTCCAACTCCGATTAGCGCTCTGCTTTCGCCAGCCATGATCGGGATTGGAGGGTACATCATAATTCGAATGTTCACTCTCTTACTTCCTTCCGAATATTTCCAGATAGGGCTCGGCCTCGCAGTTTGGGGCGTTGTCACCATGTTTTATGGTGGTATAATGGCACTGGCACAAGATGATCTGAAGAGACTCTTTGCTTACTCAAGCATCAGTCAAATGGGCTACATCATCTTTGGTCTAGGAACTGCGACAACTCTAGGGGTTGGTGGAGCGGTGTTCCAGTTCGTGAGCCATGGAACAGCAAAATCAGTGCTTTTCATGGTAGCAGGGCTCATCATAGTCC
>DAIDAB010000112.1:6326-6659 GCA_027310845.1 bacterium
AATGGGCGGTCTTTCGACGAAACTACCAATTGCTGCAGGCTGCGCAATGATAGGCTTTCTTGGTTTAATGGGATTCCCTGAGACCAATGGTTTCCAAAGCGAGTGGCTAATCTTCAGCGGTGGATTGCAGCTCGGCTCGGTTCCAGGCCCGTACCAAACCGCCTGGCTTGCTGTTTCGATTCTTGGAGTGATTTCCACAATTGTCACTGCGAGCTATGCACTCTGGACTATGAAGAGGGTGTTTTTCGGTCAGCTGCCAGCAGAGCTTTCAAATGTCAAGCAGGGTTCGTATTACATGCTTGCACCGATAATTTTCATGGCTGCCCTCACCAT
>DAIDAB010000113.1 GCA_027310845.1 bacterium
TGCCTTTGTTCACCACGGTGACTGCGCTGCAGATTTGTTGGACTTCCGAAAGCTGATGCGAAGAAAGAAGGATGGTTCGTCCTTCTGAGGCTAGACGCTTCAACATGTTTCTTACGACAACGACCCCGACGGGATCGAGTCCTGCTGTCGGTTCGTCCAAAAGAAGCAGATCAGGATTCCCCAAGAGCGCTACAGCGAGTCCCAGCCTCGTCAGCATTCCTCTACTGTACTTGCCAACTAGTTTCTCAGACGCTTCGGCTAGACCGACCATCTGAAGCAAGGCCTTCGACTCTTCCAAGAGCTTGCTCTTATTTGAAACCCCCCTTATCCTTCCGTATGTCACCAGTACCTCTCTTCCTCGGAGATAGGTCGGAAAGCACGGGAGCTCTGGCGCATAGCCAACTCTCTCCTTAAGCTGAACGGCATCGCCAAATGGTTCCTCGCCAAAGATTCTGATTTCGCCAGAGGTCTTCCGTAGGAGGCCGATAATGCACATCATGGTAGTGGTCTTCCCAGACCCGTTCGGACCCAGAAAGCCATGAAGCATCCCCTGTCTCACTGTCAAGTTCACGTTTGAGACGCCGACCGAAGAGCCATAGAATTTCGAAAGACTCTTTACCTGTAGAGCGACAAGTGAAGATAAGGGAGATGTGTCGCTCAAAGGAATTCTCTCTTCCTTCTCATCAGTCTATCCTCTGGCCTCTGCTCTTCTGAAGAGAAAGTATCCTGCGACGAGCGGAGCGACAAGGTTTATCGTGAGCCCAGCCAAGGCGTACTGCAGAGCCGAGACGAGTGTGACGATGTTAGGCTGGCTCTGAAGGGTAACCATGTTGGATTGTAGTGTGATATTTCCCGAGGGAGAGACAATGTAGCTAGTTCCGACATACACTAGGTCAATCACGTTTACTATCGGCAAGAGGTTCATCCACTCCTGAAGGCCGACTTTGAGAGCAAGTGCTCCCACTCCTATTGCAACTCCAAAGAAAACAGCAAGTAGAATCCCTAGCACCATGCTGCCGGAACGCAGGAAAGAGCCGAAAAAGAAGGCCAGCGAAGTATACTCCATGAAAGCTCCAAGGGCAATTAGGGCGACCCACGGAAACCAGTCCAGGTGCACCTGGCCTCCTACTGAAGCCTCGGCAGTGACGAATGCTAAGGCTGTGAGTGCTATAGAAATGGTTAGCATAAGGAAAAACTTCTCAAGGAGCTTCCCAGAGTACACCTCAAGACGCCTGACCGGCTGGGAAAGAATGGGCACTATCGTGTTCTTGTCAAATTCTGACGCAAAGGAATCCGTAGAAATGAATCCTCCGATGAGAAGTGGGAATAGGCCAGATATGAAGGCGATAAACACCGATTCCACGACGCTCACCCACCAGATGTCGCCAGCAAAATTGCCGTAGGCACTTATCGCTGCAGATTTCCCTACGAGGACGGGTACCGCGTAACCGATTGCGAATGCCATAAACAGAAATATGCCAAGGAGGAGATACGTGCGCTTCCTTCTAAGGTCCCACGTCAGCTCGTACCTTGCGATTGCCCACGTCCTCCCAAGGGAGAGCATGATTGTGGGTCTTTGAACTGGATGCTAAAAGCTCTTCCTTTGGATCCTCCGAATCGAATCTATTTTCCGGATATGCTCTAAGCAGATTCTAGAGATGAAAGGGCCTATGCTGAGTCGGCGATTTTCTTGATAACTGAAATCTTGTATTCGTGATTTTCGGGTGTCTGGAAGTACGGATATACACATGGGAGGTCAATGCCTGCCTCCTTGAATTTCTCAATGTGGCGTTTCAATTCGTCTAATTCTGGATTGACCAAGCTTGTTCCTAGGAGCGACTCTGGAATCCTCCCACCAGATTCAAGAGTCCGATTTGCTTTTGCTATGTCTTCGGCAATGCCATCGCGAACAAACATTCCGTGATAGGTTTCAATTGAATCATATTTGGCAAACTCTTCAACGAGCAGTCTATTCGCAATGCTCGGCCTCTCTGAGTAGAATATCTTGAGATAGCAGGCAAATTTAGGAGTGGCAGAAGATGTCTTGCTCACTTTGTCAACAAGACGCTGAGCATATTTCGGGGAGCAGAAGTTCAGGAGAAGACCTTCTGCGTGGCCTACGGATTTCTGAGCGATTCCCTGCTTTAGAGTAGCGACAAATGTCTCTGGGAAAGTGATGTCTGGATCTCTTGACCCCTTTCCAAAATTAGCCCTCAGATGGTCAAGCTGCGAGAGCATGTTCTGGATTGTTTCCTTGGGTTTTTGGCCCGGTCTTCCAGTTCCGACGCCAAATATGAATCTGTTTTCGCTCATCAATTGAAGAGTCTCAAGCCGCCTCTGCAATATTTCGCCATCATGCTCAAGCAGTCGTATTACACCGCTTCCGATCTTGATGCTTTTCGTGCACGATAAGGCTCCCGCACTAATTTCTACTGATTCCAGACCTCCAGGGATATCTGGAATGAAAACATGGGAGATGGATCCAATTTCCTCAACTGTCTTTGTGTATTCTATAATCTGCTTGGGCGTGTGAAGCGCCGGCCTCAGAGCCAAGCCTAGTGTCTCCTTCACTTTCTCACTTATGGCGCATCCAGCCTTCGAAGAGCTAGATATACTAATGTGAAATCGGATAGAATCATACGGACTCCTTTACGGTGACAAACGAAGCGCATGTGAGAGTCCTTCCGACCCCTTTTACATTTCTGATTTTCTCAGTTACAAGCTCTCCGATAGACTCGAGTGTCTCCGCTCTCGCCTTGACTAGAATGTCCCACTCGCCCGAGATCACATGAACCTCGAAAATATCTGGGATTCGCGCGAGATTCTCGGCTGCCTGCCTCTGCGAAACGCCAGACGTCGGAAGGAAGGAAATCAGTATGAATGCCGTCACGGGCTTTCCAAGTCTTCCATAGTCCTGCTGGATTGTGAATCTCTTGATTACGCCCTTTTGAACGAGCCTTCGAATCCTTTCTTGCACAGTTGTCCTAGGCATGCCCAGCAAATCTGCAATTTCAGAGACACTTTTGCTCGAATCTAGACGCAGTTGCTGGAGAATCATCTCATCCTTTTGATCCTCGACCGGCATGGCATATTGACGGTATTGTGCATAATATAATAGCGTTTAGTCGTCAATTCGCCGATGCTATGAACAAACTGATTATATTCAACCCGTTTCCATGTTGACCCACTCAGTTAGGGGATTGGTCCAACGGTCAGGATGCCAGCCGGTCTCGCTGGAGGTGGGCTTTGGTTCGATTCCCCCATCCCCTACCACTCTCACGCCATTCGAATACTTTGTTCTGCAAAGCGCTCAATTCAACAAGCCCTGAGAAGACTGCTAAGAGGCTCCTCACTACTTGTGCCAAAAGTGCTGATTGCAGAGGGAATTCTGGGAACTATTTTGAGCGGAGAAGCTGAAGAAACTTTCTGCCATGCTCATGCTAAACCACCGCATAACAATGTCTGCTCCACGACCGAAGATAGCGCTGTGCTGAGTTAAGCTGCACAATGGAGTAGTTCCAGCAGAGCTAGATGCACTCGCGTCAAACCCTTCGCTTGATGCAATCGCCACTATTGCGATTACGGCGGCAACTGCTGACAAGAGAAGTGCCCTCTTGAAACGCGAAACCTTCTGGCTCATTTGCGCTGCTCCTCTGTTCACCTTCGCGCTTCTGCCTTTCTGGAAGCAGATACTATTGAAAGAACGTCTCTGTCTTTGAGTTGATATTCCTCTGGAAGTCTAAGCCCAGTCCTAGCGTCGACCGCATAGAGCAACCCACGAGCAAGTGCAGTGTGAATTGATTCAGCTAGGTCCACAACCGTGGAACCATCATGCATCAAGAATACATCCGGAAGAACGCTTCCTGTGCCGTCTGAGAACTTTGCAGGGTCGCTTACAGGATAAATTGTGTTCATCCTGAGGAGCTTGAAGACAGCGACATTTATCGCAAACTGAACTCCCGTCCGAAGGTACTCACCTAAGATTGCTTTGGTGATGTGATCCAACGCTTGTTGTTGTTTCTCATTTAGCTTCGAGCCTCTCACAATCTCGAATCGCTCCTCCCCGGGGGAGTACCTTATCACTCCGCTCTGCTCGGCCCGGCGAAGAGTAAGCTCGGATTCAGCGCTTGAAGGCACGATTATCATGTCATGATATCTCTCCCTGATTTTCTGAAAATTCTTCGAGGCAATGGGAACATCCATCTTGTTTGCAACTATGAGAGTCGGCTTTGAAACTTCGCGCAGTGCCCAGGCAAAATCAATCCTCTGTTGCCCACTCCAATGTTCCGCATCCTCTCCAAATAGCTTCTTTCTGCGGAGTGCATCGAGGACGTGATCTCTCCTCACCCCGATTCCTCGCATTACTTCGCCCAACATGTCAGCAAAGTTAGCACTCGGATTCGATTTCTGCGTCCTAGCAACCTTGTCAAGATTATTCTCAAAGAGCTTGAGATACCACATGGCAAGTTCCTCTTCAATATCTGCGATATCTGCGACCGGATCGCCGATGCCAGGGCTTGCAATCTTGCCGTCAGCATCAATGCTTCCTGAGGCATCAACGATATGGAGGAGAACATCGGACTGCGAGGCTACGGAGAGAAATTGGTTTCCCAGCCCTTTTCCTTCAGATGCACCCTTGATTAGGCCTGGAAGATCGATGATTTCAACAGGTATCATGCGCCATCCGTCCACACATGATGAGTTTCTGGGATTGTCTGCCTGAAGGCCAAGCTCTCTGTGGACGCAGAGAGTAGCGGCTCGCCCGACCCCTGTGTTAGGAGACTTCGTCGTAAAGGGATAGTTGCTAATCTCCGCGCTCTGTAGAGTCGCGGCGTTGAAGAACGTCGTCTTGCCAGTGTTTGTCTTTCCAATTAGTCCTATCCTAACTATTGCCATCTCTTGGGCCGTTGTTTGGAATCTGCTTCGATAAAATGATTAGCTCTCATGACTCCCTGACCCAGGCCAAGAGTTTTTAACCTGACTGTGGTCGCTTCTTGCTGAATCGGCGGCATTAACCGAATAATGCGTAAGAGTGTTGGACAGAAAATGACGGTGGCTTCCCTTGAGAGTAGTAGAAAAATCAGAATATCGTCGGAAAACGGAATAAGGATCGAAACCTCTTCCTTTACCATTGCGCTAGATCCAAAAAGAGCAACTTCTTGTGACTATTCGTTTGTGTCTCACGCCCACATCGATCATGTTCATGTCGCAGCTGGAAAATCAAAAGTACTGTCAAGCAAGGAAACCACCACTCTCGCGGGATTGCGTGGGTATGACTTGGGAGAAACAACTGAGGAGGCTGAACATATCGATCTCTTCGATTCTGGCCACATCTTGGGTTCAAAGGCGATACTAATAGACGACCGCGTATTCTACACTGGAGATATTTCAAGCAGGGACAGGGCATTCTTGAAAGGATGCAAGGGAATAAAGTGCGAGACTCTGATAATGGAGACAACGTATGGAAAGAGTCACTACGTCTTTCCGGAAACAGAGGATATCGTGAGGAGAGTCAACGCCTTCATTGCACGTTGCTTTGACAGGGGACGACCTGTGATTCTCACAGGGTACCCGCTCGGCAAGGCTCAACTTATCTCGTATTTTTTTGAACACTGGGATCCTGTGTACCTGCATGACTCGGTTTACGTCATGAATTCGGCACACATCGATTTGGGGGTTGATCTAAGAGGTTTCCCGAAATTCGAGGAGACGAGTGCTTTCGCCGCGAAATTAGGACGAGGACCATGGCTGATGATTGCCCCGATGTCGAGCGGACGATCAGCTCTAGCCAAGTCGATGAGGGAAAAATACAATGCTGCTATTGCAGCCTTCAGTGGTTGGTCTGTGGATGCTGGATACAAGTACAGAATGGGTCTTGATGATGCATTTGGGGTGAGCGACCATTGCGATTTCAACGAACTCGTGGGTTTGGTCAGATATTGTAGCCCGTCGAAAGTGTACACAGTACACGGTTTCGCGGAAGAGTTTGCAGGGCATCTACGCACGCTCGGGTTCGATGCCGAGCCCTTGCCAAGCAAAGCTGATCTGGATAAGCTCTCGAATTATGCCTAGGCGATATTGATTCTTAGCTGCAAGCCGTCTACTTCTGCTGTCGTCCAAGACTCTGAAGTTTCCGGCAGGTCAGAAAACAGTTCAGCCTGCTTCACTCTGACGAGAAAAGCCAATTCAGATTTCTTGCTTTCAAGTATCGCAAGATTCTGACTCCCTAACCCTGCGACACTCGCGAGCGCAAGAACGTCGGTCGGGTTGAATCCCTTTTCCTTTCGTAGTGCCTGAATGTTTCGGGCCAAATCTCGGAGTAATCCTTGCGCGATAAGCTCTTCATCCCTTGATGAGTCAAGAGCCACTACCATTCCGTAATTCTCTGCCACTACGTACTTGGGATCCTTTGAGGAGAATGTAAATTCAAGATCAGAAGATTCCAATTCGACTCCGGGGACGTCTGAGATCTTTGCCTTTCCCTGTGCGAGGACGTCCAAGAAGATTGATCTTGCGTCAGCACTTGCGACCTTGTCAGCTATTTCCTTGACTCGCTGCTTTGCTTTTGGTGCAAGCATCTCGTAATTGATCCTCGCGGTCACGATCACAGGAG
>DAIDAB010000114.1 GCA_027310845.1 bacterium
CCCTAAGACCTGCCAGTTGTACTTCCATGCTATTCCACGATGTTCTCCCTTTTGGTCAATCAGAATGACTCTCGCTCTTGACTCAATAACGGAGCCAATCCCGTCAAGAAGCCGTTTGAGCGTTGTGCTCCTACCTGATCCTGAAGAACCGATAATAGCAACCCCCTTCAATTGGATAGTGCTTAGATCCGAATAGTAATCGCCCATTACTTTGACTACAGTATTGATTTCGTTTTCTGAGACGTGTTTCGAGATCGCGCTGGAGAGCTGAGCCAGATCCATCTGTCTCCCGATGTAGACTGAGTCGGCTTCCTTTTCTCTTTGTTGCACCTGACCTGGTGAAGGCACCTGGAAAGTGGCACGCTTCTTTTGCTTAAGATCCTCCACCCTCTTTTCTGCTTCAGTTCTCGAGATTTTTTCCTCTCTTTTTCTGATTTCATTCAGTCGTTGCTTCTCTTTTTCTTCGCTTTCTTCCTCCTCGAGCAATAGAAAGACGTCGTCGAGGTCCGTAGGAGAGATTGCAACAAATTTCTCTCCAACAGGTCTCATGAAATCCTTAAGCTCTTCTGGGACAGAGTCCTCCTTTCCCAAAACGCCAGAGTTCTGCATCAGCACACTCAAGAACGGCCTAAGCGTATCAAGCTGACTTTGTTTCTTTAGCTCCACTATTCTTGAATGCAATACATGTTCCTGGAGAAGACCGGTTCTCTCAATGAGCGAATCGAGGGTTTCCTTTGCAAAAAATGACGGAACCCAAACACTGTAGTCTTGGTTCTTGGATTTCAGCAGGAGCTTGTTGAAAACTGCCTTCTCGACAATTAGATTCTGATACCTGAGCTCTTTGATGTTAGGGGACTCTGCTCTAACAGCTGCGAAGAATCTATCAAAATCGTCCCCACTTGTAGATATGAGTTTCCCTGATTCAACTCTAAAGATCACTTCAACAGGAGAGCGGCGCAGTAGTCTGAGTGTCGCGTCTATAGCTCTTCTTTCCTCAGGATTCATCCGAGAAAAGCGCTCCGAAATCGACGCGCTCATAGTCTTAATCGTTGGCCGGAGCTCTGACTTTAGGACTTCTTTTACGCGATCGGGATCGTTGTTTGCAGCCAAGAGGAACTCCGCAATATCATTTCTGGATGCGCTTGCAGCTCTTTGTGAGGCTATTTCGGGGTACCTTACTTGCAAGTTCTCAAGTATCGCAGAAAAGACAGCTCCAAGGTTTGACAGCTCCAATTGACCGATTGGGCTATCTGCAAATTGACCATATGCATCAAGCATTGCAGGGATGCCGGTGTTTTTCCCAACAGCCGAACGTATCAATTGAACCAAATCTATAGCTGGCATCGAGAATCTCCTCTCCTTATTTCACCGATCTTTCAGTCCACTTTATTCTTCAATCAGGTATCTGCAAATCCCAATACGTCAGGAGGATTTTAGTTACATGCTATCCTGAGATGTTGCTCGAAAACCCCGCGATGAGTGAATAGTATAAGCTGTGTTTTAAAATCTTCTCCCCAGCAAGTGAGGAAAAATCATCCAAGGAACCTTTCGGTGTATACGACCATGCCCTTATCCGTAATTGCATATGGATGAAGATGCCTATCGTGCTTACATTCGCGCATCTTCTCGATTTCTAGTGCGGAAACAATTCCTCGGCCGGTGACATGCGAATTATGGAGGACAATCACCCCGTGGCACAGATATTCTTCCGCAGGTATTTCTCTCGTGGTCATTGTAGAGCCGATCTGCTCACCTATTTCGCTAGTCACGAGGCTCGTAGTTCCCATGCTAACCAATGCGTCAAGCAAGTCGATTATTGCAGTCCTCCTTTCGTTGGTTTCTGGGAATTGTAGTGCTAGAGAAGTGATGGGATCGACAACTATTCTTGTTGCCCGAGTAACCCGCACATAGCTCCGAATCACAGTGCTAAGGGCCTGGATGGAAAAGGAGGCTCCGCGGATCCGGATATCATCACGTTGCTGTTCGCCTTGTGAGGGGTCTGGCTCCTTATCCTTTGAAATCTGCCTGAGAGGCGAGGCGTCCACGATTGCGAGCTGATTTTTCTTCTCGTACTTCTCAATGTCCCAACCAAAGTTGCCCATTTCGTTAATCAGGTGATAGCGACTCTCTTCAAGAGAGACGAAAACTCCACGCTCATCGAATCTCTCGACACCGTCGATAAGAAATTGCATCGCTGTGAGAGTTTTTCCCGAACCAGGGCCTCCAGTGATCAATATCACTCTGCCACGAGGATACCCGCCGCCAAGAAGCTCGTCGAGCCCCGCAATACCGGTTGGTACGTGTTCGGACTTCAAATGAAGGGGGTCACATTGGGATTGTCTATGTCTGGATTATAAGTATCTGCCTCTGAGTCATCTCAAGTTCTCCAATTGTTTGTGTAAGGATATTTTCAGATGCTTTGGCATGAGATCACTCATCCTTCAATCTTTACTTCGAGAAAGATTCGCCCCAATGCTTGTGCTCTCACAATCTATGCGACTTGCTCGTTTTATATTCTAAGAGATTTGTAACCATGGATAGAGCAAGTCAGGTACAGTTTCCTAATTAACCAACTGTCAATGCCGCAAAACCTACAATAGTCAATGAACAATCAAGTGGCGTACTCAGTAGCTATATACATTTCGGACAGACCTAGCCTTCATGGTTTAACCAGTCTTGCACAACACCAGTATCAAAATTTGGAGCTAGCGACTACGAGCATAGCGGTTGATATGGAGTTGATGTTAGTTGCCTGAGAGTAGTCCAGAACTCGACTCATATTTTAACCAGGCCGATGAATGGGGGCTTTCAATCGCGCTGTTCTTTGATTTGTATTCGAAGGTTCCCGCCTTCACAAAGCAAAACAGGAAACCCAACGGGGCCATCAGGCTTTTCGACGAGTCAAAGAGGTTGCTTGAAGGTAAATTGAAAGTGGCTTACGCTGTCAAGACTTCCACAGCTGAACCGGAGGAAATCCAATGGATTTCGAATATTCACGCTCTTCTTGCACTCCTCTATTGGTTGTACCCAGACCATCCTGGTTACGAAAGATACAAGATTGCCAACATGATGCTCAAGCATTCGACCACGGCCATTGTTTCGGCTAAGGATAGGTTTTCACCTGGCCTAGTTCTCGGACTCTTCGTCCAACTCAGGATTCTCCCTTTCTTGGTGAGATCTAGGAAGATATCTCCCGAGGAGATTACAAAGAAAAGACAAGACGCGAACCATTTATTTGAATTACTTTCCAGGTCCTTGGAATCACACGTTAGCAACGAGACCCGTGGCGTCAAAGAGGTTGAGCTCTTTAGGGGCATGATCTACGACGCGCTTGCCTTTTCTCACTATCAGCTTGAGCGTGATAGTCAGACCGCGCTGAGCCTTCTTGATGCATCGGTGAGGCACTTTGATGAGGCTACGAAGTTTTTCAACAGAAGAGAGAGCAACTATCAAAAGAATACCATGATGCACAGAGCAGAGAAGAGGTTCTGCAATTCTTTTGCTGCTGTGTCCCACTGGGACTACGGTCTGTGCTACGAAAGTTTGGCTGAAAATCTTGAAGGAGAAGAAAAGCTCTCCTACGCCAAGCTTGCTAGAATTCAATATGAGAGATCTTACCTGTTCGCTCAAAGAACTAGCTGGAACATTTACAAAGGACTCGGCGCCTACAGCATTTCCGGCACTTATGTAAGTGAGAGCGAAACTGTAAGTGATAGAAGGACAATACGTGCCCTCCTCAAAAGATCAGTCTCAATCGGAGAAGAGGCATTGAAATGGATGGCACTGTGGTCAACCTACGAAAGCGACTTTCTTGGAGGGTCAATGATTGCAAGGTTCTACCAGAGGCTTGCAGAATATTCTGGATCTTCCGAACGTAAAAGGTACATCAGTAAATCCCTCAAGCTAGCTCGCAAAGCAGTAGATCTTGTCGAAAAGACAAAGTCAAAGTCAGCCAGATATTCACTTGCTCAAATAGGGGACATTTTCTTTGGAAATGCCAATTATTATCATCAGGCGGCAATGGAACAGAGCGCCATCCTGTCACCTCTAAACAGAACAGTCCGTCAGGAAAACAGAGACATAATTCACCCTCTGAAAAAGTCGCTCGAGTACTGCCTTAAGAGCAAACCTTTCTATTTTGAAGAGAGGCACAACAAGAGGTCCGTTGATGCATGCCTTCTAGCAGGAGAAGTCTGCTACGATCTGATGAACTGCAGCATTAGCGTCTCAGAAAGAAAGACTTTCAGCAGACTGGCGATACACCAGTGCAAAGAGGCCAGGAAGATCTCAGGTAAAATGGGCTGGAATGAACAAGTTGCAGAATCGAACTGGCTAAGAGCTCAGATCTTTGATAGGCAGGGGGATTACAGAGACAGCGCTTCTAGTTACACCGAGGCGCGCAAAGCCTACAATGCGGCTGGCCGTTCATCGATCCATGCGAGACGAGTTTTCGAAGATTTCAGTTATTACATGTCCGCGCTGAACAAGATCGAACTTGCTAAGATGGCGCACAAGAAATCAAATTTCTCGAGCGCTTCTTTAGGTTATTCCTCTGCGTCAAAGTTGATTTCACAATCGACAATATGGCACGAAAGGTCTTCTCTTTTTTACGCAGAGTCTCTCATAGAAATGGCCGAAAATGAGTCTCATAAAGACAACCTCCAAAGATCCATAGATCTCTTCGATCAGGCGATCACGCACCTTACGAAGTTTTCGAGTGGAAGCAAGCGTATAACATCAGGGGATTCGGGCGAATTCAAATTCGCAAATCAACTAGTCACGTTTTGCAGAGCGCGAGTGAACCTCGAGAGATCCAAAGAGTCGTACAAGGCTGGCGATGTTGAACAATCTGTAAAGACTCTCTCAAATGCAGAAGTCATGTTCCAAGATCTTTCCGAAGACCCCGCTTCAGACTCTTCTCGTGCGAATGAGCTTGCCTCCATGGCTTCCCTATGCAGCGCATTGAAAAGCTTCCAAAGGGCCCAGATTACTGATGATCCTAATCTGTATCTTGAGGCGCGCAAGATCTTTGGAGAGGCCGCCAAGACCTCCGCTTCCAAATCCCTGAGGCCTCTCCTTTCCGGACTTGAGGGATTCGCAGCCTTTCTATACTACTCAAGAGAGATAGAAAAATCTCTTGAAACTTCATTCAGTGTAGACAATCTCTCGGAGTGCAATAAGGCGCTCGCAAGCTCTGCCTCAATCTTTCGTAGACTGGGAAACAAATCTTTCCTAAATATGCTGAAGGCGAGCAAGCATATCTTGGACGCTACAATAAAGATGAGCGCAGCAGAAAGAGAAGTCGAACGAGCACGTGAGAAGACTAGGTTGTATTCTGAGGCTCAACGATCGCTTTTCCTAGCCTCAAAGTATTACAAGTTGCTGGGATCATCCAAAAGAGTGAAAGAATCACTGAAGATGATAGGCGCAGTCAGGAGCCATCAGCGCCTAATTCCGCTTGCGCACGATCTCATTGCAGAGATGGCATCGAATCAAATAATCTATTCTGCTATTGCAAACTCATCTATGATAGACCAATCGCAATTCGATTCCTCTAGAATATCCGAAACCACCTATGTGGCTCTAGAGAGTGAACTTGAGAAGCCCTATGCAAGTTCTGGCTCAGTCTGTTCTATGACAGTTTCTATCTCCAATCTCACCAGAGATTTTATTTCTGTTGTGAAGATTGATGAAATATTGCCTGAAGAATTTGAAGTGGTAAACAGTCAGTATCCGATCGATGAAGCTCACGCATTCAAACTGAATTTCAGGATAGATCAAGGCACAACTAGAAAAATAACGCTGAAATACAAATCTGAGAATCCTGGAAGTTTTGTTTGGCATCCTGCTCTTGTATACATAGACTCGTCGAAGAACTACAAAATAGCCAGATCTAGAGCGGCCAGATCTGTGATAGAGCCCAGCGGTTCTAGAGATTTCTCAGATCTCTTGGCGCAGAGACGAAAGCTTGAGTCAGAACTTGGTGAACTCAGTCGAGTAAGGCAATTGGTTGTTGCAGATCCCAATGAATTGCCAAGAATCGAAAATCAGCTTTACTCTGTCAAAGAACAGATTTCCAAAATCGATGAGGAATTCCTCAGAACCAAGAACGAATTTGTCTCCATGCAGCAGGAATTGGAAAGAGTCAGGGCGGACATAGCTTCTTTAAATCAGACTGAATTCGCCGCATCGGGTGCCCACGACAGGATTGAACTTCAGTCGGAAGAAAAGCTGTTGACTGCGAGAATAGAAAGGAGGAGGTTACTATTAGAGCAAGCCCAGCTGTTGTGAAAAGTACAATAGAAGCCGTGAAGGAGCTGACTTATGGAGATCACTTACCTAACGGAGTCACTCTGCTCTCGGGAAGAAGCGGTAGCGGAAAGACAATTTTCTGCGAACAGTTCTCATACGAAATGCTTCGTGAAGGTGGAAAGGTGCTCTGGATCACGACGGAAGAACTGCCCCAAACACTCCGAGATGGAATGAAGGCCTTCGGGTGGACTGTTGACAAATACGAAAAGGACGGCAGACTCTCCATTCTGGACGCCGCCAGCCC
>DAIDAB010000115.1 GCA_027310845.1 bacterium
TCACCAACGAGCGGATAATCCTGCGTCACCCTCACGTGCTTGGTTTGAAAAAGGACTATACCGATTTCAACTATCGGGACATTGCAAATGTAGTGCTGGACAAGGGATTTGTGCGCTCGACGGTCAAATGCACGCTTCGCCTCGGCGGAGAACCTCTTTCTCTCAACGACCTGCCTAATTCTGATGCAGAAAAGGCATATGGGGCAATCAGGGAGAATCTTGTAAGGTTTCAAGCTCCATTTTCAGCTGGCTATGCAGGAGTTCCAGGATTCCGGCAGCAAGGTCCTCCAATTGGGTCACAGCAATCAATAACCTGTCCAAAATGCGGAACTGCGCTCAATCCTGGCCAGAGGTTTTGTGGAAGCTGTGGTGCTCAGATATAGAACGTACATTGTAACCCCTTTTTTCGTAACCAATTAAGCAAGGTTGGTGACATCGAAGAAATAGTCAATTCATTATTCCTGTTTCTGAGAAAACAGGAAGACCTTCACGTTAGGAGAGATCTCAACGCAACTGCTATTTGGAAACCTGATCATTAGCCCGGAGACCTCTTGAAGATTGCTCGTGTCGTAATAAATTTTCGACCTTTTCTCTCAGTACAAGCATCGAATTTTCTTGGAGGACAAGCAACGGCCTGTTTCACTTACCGATGTAGAGCAATCTCGCTCTCTCCTTTGAAGAGAGGCAAACCTTACAGTTTCTTGGAACCTCAATCATTTGTACTGCATAGTCTCCTTTTTGCAACTGGATATACGTAATACCTTCCTTGGCATCATCCCGTACATTAGAGCACGTTTTAGAGATTAACTTCTGGAATGAGGTCGTCACATCTGTTAGCAAAGTACTCAGATCCTCTGCCTTTTCCCAATTTCGACAAGACAATAAGCATGTTGTGTGCAGGGATTGTGTGATTTGGTCGATTCTATTTGGAGACTACTTACTCGATTTCCTCCCATTTCGCCTCCAACAAACTGTTCAATCAGTTCAACATAGTCTATGATATTGAGAGAACCAGAGTTGCCGCGTAGTGAAACTTCAGGAAACGAGTCGGACAGGATATTAAGGGAAACATTATTTGTCGAAGAAAATAAACAATTGTCGAGTACTATATGTTCTGCCCGAAGTGCGGAAAACAGATCCAGGATAATGCGGCTTTTTGCCCTTACTGTAGATATGATCTAAAGACATCCCCAACAGCATCTCCTTCAGTTCAGAGCCAAGTTTTGCTTTTCACATCCAATTATGTTCCAGGATACAAGATTGAGAAAGTCTTAGGCCTCGTCTACGGCATCACCGTAAGGTCACGAGGGCTGGGAGGCAACCTGGTTGCTGGGTTGAGGAGCATCGCTGGAGGTGAAATTAATGAATATACCGAGATGGCTCACCAAGCAAGACAACAAGCTCTCGACAGATTATCCCAACACGCCGCAAGCCTTGGAGCAAATGCTGTCATCAGTGTAATGTTTGATTCCACTGAAATTGGAAGCACGATGGATGAGATCATTGCATTTGGAACAGCAGTATTGATCAGTCCATTAAGTGAAAATCAGCAGTTCGTAAAGTTGAGTTAGGCCCAATGAAAATTCGATTTTCTCTCTGTGATTCTTGCTTTGTCGAAGTCCCAAGCTTATTCGTTCGAACGGAAAATTCCAGACTCAAAAGACAGTCAAAGTAGCTAAGGTTAATATTCTATGAAGCCTTGTACGGGCCAATCATATACGTTAACGCAGTCTTTCGACAGATACTTCTCGTTGCTAGAATGTGTGTTTTGGGGGTAATTATATTCCCCTTGCATGAGCATCTAGCTCCCATTGATGCAACTCTTTCGTAGTCTCCACAATTACAGCAATCGGGCTTTGAGGTCCTCACGGCGGAAACTTCTGCACGTTGAACAGGACCGAAGCAGCCCTCCTTATAGTGATTATTATCGTGTCGGAACTGGAGAATCAATCCTCCAAAGCACTGTCAATGCAGTCGGAAGCGGCGCACGAGTAAGAGGTGAGGTGGAGAAGCGTATGCTCACCCAACTCAAGAGCCACGTAATAGTCTTTAGATATAATCACCTTGGCAAGTATGTCATAGACAAGCGCGAGTCTTTGGGCTTCGATTACGTCGTCATAACAAAAGATTCACAAATGCGCAAAGAGCTTCTATAGAGGGAAGTACCTGCAGCGTTGGAATTTGAAACGCCGGCGCAGACATCGCCATTCCCTCCGCTGTCACATTAGGACACATTCTGGCGTTTTCGGCAGTAACGAAGGATCTAGTAGGAATTGTCTTTTCAGAAAAAATAGGAACCAAAGAGATAGCGTAGTTCTCGATTTTCCCCACATCCAAATTGGCAGGAAAAGAGTTCGAGGAAGTTACAAAATACGCTGTCACAATAGGCGTAGTTCGAGAAGGTCAAGTCCTCCAGCAGATATTCCGTCATGACTTCAGGCTCAAAGTTTGGGGTACTCTTCTTGTTCTTGGCGACCCAGCGAAGTTCCAAACATTGCAAGAGGAAGCCAGGGTAACCTGGGCAGAGGCTCCATTAGATCCTTTGAATTCTATGAGATAATTCCTAAGGAGTTTCCCCAAAGGCACTTGGGAGAAGAATTTTTTGTCAAGTACTCGTTACTTGATCAAAATTCTGACTCGCGGAAAAGAAGATTCTTCTCGAGGTAGTCTTGTACTCATAAATTGTGCAAAAATACCAAAGGTTTAGATACCAGAATGTATCTATAGTATAATTTGCATTGCGTGGGACCATGAGTCAAGTTTCTGTTTCGGAAACCCCAGGACAAGGGGTGGACGTTTGTCCAGGGTGCAATCAGTCTTTCGCCCATAAAGATTATGTTGACCACCTGTTTCACAATAAGGATTGTATGCGCGCATACTGGCGCGAAGAGGAAAGGATGCACGCTTACAACGTGAGACATAGGTCGCTCAACAGAAAAAGAGAGCGCGATCTTGCGAAAACAAGAAGCACAATTGCAAGTAGCGAATGGAATTAGACCAAGCTCAGGCGGTTATCGAGTTTTCAACACTGTGCATTGATTTGTTTTCGTTGTAGATTTCGATTGCTTCCTTGACGGTGCAGTTTTCGTGGACGATAGATCTGATGGCCTTGATCATTGCAACAGGATGATCGTTCTGCCAGATATTCCGTCCCATGTCTACTCCTACCGCCCCTTCCTTGAGAGCATTATATGTCAACTCAAAGGCATCGGCCTCAGATTTGAGCTTCGGACCTCCCGCTACGACTAGAGGAACAGGACAGCTTTCTGCCACCTTGTGAAAGTCATCACAATAGTATGTCTTCACAACATGTGCACCAATTTCTGCAGCAACTCTGCATGAAAGTGAAAGGTATCGCGCATCTCTTTTCTCAAGCTCCTTTCCTACCGCTGTAATCGCCATGACTGGAATTCCCATTTCTTCTCCATCATCGACAAGCTTTCCCAAATTCAAAAGAGTCTGCTTCTCATGATCGGTACCGACGAATATTGAAAGTGCCACTGCGGACACGTTCAATCTAACGGCGTCAGTCATCGAAACCGTCAGGCCTTCGTCGCTCAAATCCTCTCTGAGCACGCTCGTCCCGCCTGAGACGCGAAGTATGATAGGTGTTTGCCATTTTGGATCTACTGATGTGCGCAAAACTCCTCTGGTCACAGCAAGTGCCTCGGCATATCGTATTAAGGGCTCAATGGTTTTCCTTGGAACTTCCAGCCTGTGAGTTGGTCCCATGAAATATCCATGATCGCACGCAAGCATAACTGACCTGCCTGTCTCTGGTCTGATCATGGAAGAGAGTCTGTTCTTCAAACCCCAGCTTGACAATCTAATCACTTTGACTATGCTGACAAAGGCAGTCTTCATGCTATTATTGCTTTTTGACTGGGTTAGGTATGCCCACGCGTGACCAAATCATGCCACAACAATACGCAAAGCCTAAACGTGCATGTTTTCTCCATATTCTAGCTCCGCACAGTCCCCAACGATGTGATAGCAATGCCAGAGAGCAAAGACGCCTCCAAATCAAACGTTGATTCAGCCCCTCCGGGTCAATCTCCAAAGAAGGTACCTTTTGAAAGGTCAAGAATACCCAGGAGCGAGATTCACGAACACATCAGGGGCCGAGGAGTGATAAGTGGAATTGCTCTCGGCGTTTCTGACGGTCTGGTAACGAACATCGCATTTCTTGCAGGATTCGCAGGAGCTGGCGCAATCATTGCAACGATCAGGCTGGCAGGCACTGCAGCGATGATCGCTGGCGCGGTATCAATGTTTTTCGGCGGGGTTCTCGCAGGCAGGTCTGAGCGAGACCTCTACTCAGCGGACGCAAGAAGAGAATCTCATGAAATAGAGTACGAACCAGAGGAAGAAAGGCATGAGCTTATGGGATATTACCTAGGAAAAGGTTTGACAAAGGAGGAAGCGAGCATGGTTGTAAATCGGGTGACTTCAGACAAGCAAAAGTGGCTCGAAGATATTCTGGTTCACGAGCTCCATATTCACAAGGCCTCGCTTGAAAACCCATACAAGACAGGTAGTGCCGTCGGCCTTTCGTTCTTGCTAGGTGCTTTTGTTCCGCTACTCCCCTATTTGATTGTCTCCCAGATCACTACTGCGATCTATGCCTCAATTATTCTTTCGCTTTCATTTCTCTTCATTGTTGGAATGTGGAAAGGCCGAATCGTCGGAAAGAATCGATTGCGAAGCGCTCTTGAAATGCTTTTGGTGGGGGTAGTTGCATCGATGTTACTCTTCGGAATTGGGCATCTGCTCTTGTTTGTTTAGATCTTCTGGAACTTGCCAGTCTTCCCGTTGTAGGCAAGAAGATCTGCGTAGATGGCCCAATGTATCAGCAGCGTTTGAATCAAAGATTCGTTGATTTCGGGCCTGTGGTGCCAGCGAATGTCTTCCTTAAGCAACACTTCAGAAATATCCCGTACGTCAAACGACTTCTTAGTCGCACCCAATTCAAGAGCCGTCTTGAATGGCTCAATTTTTGATAGAGTATCTTTTAGTAACCGTACCTTGTGTTTTGCAGCCTTTTGAAACTTCAGTCCGAACTCAGTCAACGAGACGTCGCCCTTCTCGCTCTTCACCAGGCCAAGCATTTCGGCGGTGTCAAGTATTGGAAGAAGTGTTGCAAGATCGCCCCCGAACTCATCGGCGAGCCTGGCAACATCAATTACAGATCCAAGGCCCCCGGTCACCTCAACCAGTCCAATTACCTGCCCGGCCCTAACATTCGGAGGCATCATAATTGGTCGGTCAGAAGATCCTGTTGCGGAGCCTTCACCTGTCCCTGCCATTGCGAATTTCTCACTCTTTACTCATGCCAGAAGTGAATAAAGCTTGTCCACCCATGCAAAGAATTCCTCAGATTTCTTATTTCTGGGCCGGGGCATTTCTATTTTTAGAGTAGCAACAACATGTGCCGGCCTCGGAGAGAGCACAACAACCTTGTCTGAAAGCTCTACTATTTCTTCCACGTTATGGCTCACCATTATCACCGTCTGAATGGGCGAAGATGGATTGATAAGAAGAGAGTAGATTTCCTTGCGCAAGTGGTCCGCTGTTATGTTGTCAAGCGAGCTGAATGGCTCGTCCATAAGCAGTGCCTGCGGTTCAAGCGCTAGCGCCCTAGCAATGCCGACTCTTTGTTTCATTCCCCCAGAGAGCTCGCCAGGATAGACATTCTCGAACCCCTTGAGGCCTGCATCCTCGAGGGCGCTTGTGGCTCTTTCCTTCTTCTGATCCTCGCTCAGATCATCTCTGGATGACAATCCGAACGTTACATTTTCCAGAGCGGTACGCCAAGGCAGGAGAACAAAGTTCTGGAAGATCATCGAAATCTCCGTTCGTGGCTTTGTGATAGGATCGTTTAGGAACTTGACTGTGCCGGAGGTTGGCTTTAGAAGTCCCCCAATTATTCTAAGTAGCGTAGACTTGCCGCAACCCGACGGTCCCGTTATTGTGACAAACTCATCTTTGCAAGCGTTGAGGGACACATCGTCGAGCACGGGGAGCTGCTCTTTCTCTTTCTTGTAGTCTAGACGTATGTGCTCAGCCGAAATCACTGGTCCTGTAGTTGCTACTATCTTGTCCGGAGCAATGTGTCGTGATTCAAGTCCTGATGACATTTAAAACAGACCTCTCTCGAAAGGATCACAAATGATTCGCAGGCAAGTCTCTGTGCCTGAGACTGTCTGATAGATCGCGATTTGCTGATTTTTCCAATGCAGCCCTACCTGTTGTAAGAGTATCTCTTTGTTGCATAGTGATACACTCTGCGCCAGACAGTGAGATTGAATCCCACTATAAGCGCTGTCATGGATAGTACAGCAAGCGTGAGAGTCAATGGATCGTACGGATTGGTGGAGAGTTGAATCGTTTTCCCTATTCCGGTGCCCACTTGAGTGAGAAGTTCCGTTGTGCCATTCTTCTTCACGACGCTGAAGTATTCAGCCACAATCAAGGTGTTCGTACCAGAAGAGTTTTGAAGTGTCAATGCATTGGTGGAATCTGACTGGTTTTGAAGTGTTAAAGGTGTTTTGACA
>DAIDAB010000116.1:0-256 GCA_027310845.1 bacterium
GTTCAGGCATCTTTCCTTCATTAACTATGACTATCTTCGTAAACAGCGGATCAAGTCCAAGGAGCGCCAATCCCATCTGTTTTGCAAGCCCGGGTTCGGGCCTTGCTATGGAACAAAACGCCATAAAGTGAGACGAACTTAAGGGCCACTCTACATGATAACTTTCCGAGGGAGGCATGAACTCTTTCACAGCGCGCATGATCGCGGCGTTGCGCGGAATGCTGAACAGCGCGACATGCTCCCTTGAATTTGATGG
>DAIDAB010000116.1:266-6554 GCA_027310845.1 bacterium
AAATTCGCTGAACGGCCCATCGTCAAAGTGCTCCTCCGGAAGCGCCTCGGCTTCAATTGCAATCTCTGCATCAGAAGGGATGGGAATATCATTGAGCTCTCCCGCCACATGAGTGGAAGATTCACCTAGAACATTTGAAACTCTCGCATACTCATTTTCGATGAAGGAGGCGGCGAGCATGTAGTAGAGCGGGTGCGCGCCAATGATGACGGTGATGGGAAGTGTTTTCCCCTGTTCTTTTGCCACCTGAAAATATCTCCACAAATGACCTCTGCTCCCCATGTCAAAGGAGTATCTCGCTTTGTCCACTATCTGGATTCTGGTGTAGCTCATGTTCACCGTGCTCGGGTTGAGCGGGTCGCGAGCGATCGCCCGTCCACCGGTGATGTACCGACCAAGCCCTGTTTTCCTGCCATCGGGCATGAAATGCTTACGAACGGGAAGTGTGAATAGATCAGCGGCTCCTCCAGTAGAAACCACCTCTTTCACAGGGGCGGGTCCTTGCGTTATGGCGACCCGGCTTGGGTTGCTTACTATTTCGTTCCATCTGCGATAGAGATCCTCTTCTGAGCTCCCTATTGCAAAGGCCATCCTTTCCATGCTGCCCAGTACATTTGTTACTAGCTCGAAGTCGCTGTAACCTTTGATCTTCTTGAACCAGATCAGCGGGCTTTCGTCTTCCAGTGCCTTGTAGTAGGCAGTAGGCTCGTAGTTTAGGTCAATTTCATCCTCAACTACATGCACGTCATCTGGATTCTTGGCTTTGTAGCTCTCCAAGAAACCGAGCAAGGAGGATTGACCCATAAAGTTCACGGAGCGCGAGGCTCGAATTAAATATATGTCTGAACCGCAAAGAAATCTCTTTGCGGCGGTGCCTGTCTATTCATTTGTCAAGTCAATACCTTTGGTCTCGCGTGATAACGAAATGGCCACAAGTGACGCTATGACGACGAGAGCTGCAACGAGTGCGACGTAAGGCCACGAATTTGACACGCCTCCTGAGCCAAGAATTATTGAAGGAATTATTCCGACGACCACCACTCCAGATATGAAAGTTCCAAACTGGTAGGAGAGGCCCGAACCTGAGTACCTGAACCTCGTGGGAAAAGATTCTGCGAAGAGCGTATTCTGTGCGCCGATCGTGAACACCGTCGGACCGAATAGAATCATGTCAGCGAGCACGATCAATGCGAGATTGCGCGTATTCAAAAGAGGGAAGAATGCTATGGATGCAATGAGAGCCCAGATCGCCCCAATCATCATCGTCCTTCTCCTCCCGAGCCTCTCAGAAACTGCAAACCCGACGAGGAACGTGAAGATCCCAAAGACAACAGAGTAGGTGACGGAAAGATTTGCAAAAGCCGTTGATATGCCGAGGGAACCGAGATAGCTCACTGAAAAAGGAACCTCGACCGCGGAGACAAGCGTGGTCATGAAAGTCCATGCAATTGCAAGGAGCAGTATTCTTTTCCAGTAGAGTTTCAAAACCGCCGACGCGGGAGCCCTCTCCACGGCCTTCTTCTCAAGGAGGGTTTTGAAGATAGGACTCTCGGAAACCTTGAATCTGACTAGAATGCCGATCACTACGAGGATTCCTCCGATTGCGAATGGAATCCTCCACCCATATGTTATGAAATCGCCTTTGAGCGAGGCCGCAAGATACGCGAAGCTCAGCGAAGCTAGCAGCAGTCCCAGAGGAACTGGCGTTGCCCAGAGGTTCCAGAATGATCTCCATCTTGACTTCGATGCGAACTCTGTGATCCAGGCGACGGCTCCTCCAAACTCGCCTCCGAGACCGAGGCCGAAGAGTAGTCTGAAGAGAACAAGGAAGGCAACGGATGTCCATCCAATTGAGGCGTAGCCTGGGATTATCGCGATTCCGAAGAGCCCCACCCCCATTACGAGCAGCGTGTAAATCAGTGTGTTTCTGCGTCCGAGCCGGTCTCCGATATGACCAAAGACGTAGGCGCCGACAGGCCTCGTGAAATATACTAGACCGAAGGTCACTATGGAAAACGCAACGGCCGCTCCGGCGCCCAAACTCGGAAAGAAGACGCGGGGCCACACAGATGCGGCGGCAAAGGATGCGATAAAAAAGTCATAGTATTCAACTATCCCGCCTAAACCAGCGGCAATGGTGACCTTGGTCAGCTCTCGGCGTGGAATCTGTGATTGAGCTGCCACGAGTTAAGCGCTGCCTGCTGAATCAGGTAAAACAGAAACAAAAGCCATCAAGAATATGACAAAGAGGGTGAAGATGGCGAAGGCGAGTCTAGTTTTCCCTTTCATCGCTATCGCTGCGCCCAGCGAGCGACCACATTTGTATATATGTTATCCCTAACATATTCGGGGAAAACAGGAAAATCTAGGAAGAGCTTCTGCACTCTCTTGACCATTCCATCCTACCATACGTAGGATAAGACTTTGATTCCAATCTTCCGCGATGAAGCGCTTTCTAGACATGACTCTGGACGTCCTCTCGAAGTCGCAGAAGGTAGCTTCTCTGATCTTTCGCATTCATTCAGAATCTCTTGACTTCGCCTTTCAGGGAATCCTCAGATGGACATCAACACGTTGACATCATTACAGTAATATTGCCGCAAGCATAATCTTGATCTCTGCTCAGTGTTCAAGACATGATATAGGAAACCTATGTTCAGATCCACAAAGACCATAACCTGCCTCTTCATAGATTGTACTTGGTCTAAAATAATTGTCTTCCGATCTTGACGCGCAATCGAAAATGGATGAAATGATAGAATCTGAGAAACTTGAAGCAATGATGCGAGCCTCCAAGCCGCAGGTCTCGGTCATTGGTGTTGGTGGAGCTGGATGCAACATTGTTTCTTGGGTCAAACAAAAGAAAGGCGGTGTTTCAGGTGCAAATTTGATTGCAGCCAACACTGATGCGACTCACTTGAGCATAGTGAAGGCCGATCGTAGGATCCTGCTCGGAGAGAAGTCGACGAGAGGAATGGGAGCAGGCGGCTACCCTAAACGAGGAGAGGAAGCTGCGAGAGAATCAATTGAACAGGTAAAGAGGGATACCAAAGGTTCAAACATTGTTTATGTTGCTACAGGTCTTGGCGGGGGAACCGGAACGGGTGCTTCCTGGGTTATCGCTAATTCTTTGAAAAATACTGGAGCCCTAATGATTGGTGTCGTGACGCTGCCTTTCGCTGTTGAAAGATTCAGGTACAATTCCGCAAAGGACGGACTTTTGAAACTCAAGAATGAGTGCGATACAGTAGTCGTGATTGACAATAACAGACTCGCCAAAGTCGCAGGTGACCTGCCGCTCAAGGAAGCATTAGGAGTTGCAAATGAGCTCGTCGGAGAGTTCGTGAAAGGAATCACCGAGACTATCACTACTGCAAGTCTCATCAACATAGACTTTGCAGACTTGCGAGCTATTATGGAGAAGAGAGGTATTGCCGCTATCGGAGTCGGCGAATCATCCGGCGAAAAAAGAATCGCTAGCGCGGTCCAGACTGCGCTTGATGCACAACTCCTCGACATAAAGGACGCGACAAAGGCGTTCGGTGTGCTGATCCACGTCGTGGGAGGAGAAGACATCACTCTCGATGAAGTAACCCAAGCTGGAGAAATGGTCACTAGATCTCTTCCGTCAAAAGCTCGCGTTGTCTGGGGAGCAAGAGTTGATCCAGCGTTGCAGGGAAGAGTGCGAGTTATGGTAGTCTTGACTGGAGTAGAGTGCTCGTTCCTCACTGAGAAGCAAGGAGCAGTCGCAAGACTCATCCATGCAAGAAGCTAGACCAAGAGAGACCGTGCACTATCCTATGCCTAGAGCTGATGCCAACTAGCTCAGCTCGATGTGCATCCCTCATCCAGGCCGAGTTCCAGGAATCGCTGACAAGGATGCCCAATTTTTAGACCACTTCATGGTCTAGAGGACCCATTTTTCAAGCGATTGCTTGGTTTCCGCCAAATTCTCTTTTTCATAAGAGCTAACGACGCGGCTATTGGCGAGAAGAGATGGTGGACCACCCGAAAGCGTTTCAGGAATGCCTGAGACATTTTCGGGGAAGCAGCGAAGCTTATCGAAAAAAGGATGCCATCGTTTCGACTTGAAATATGAGCACATGGTTGACTGTTCGTCCCCCATTCGCTCAGACAAGCACGTGCAGCTTGTCTAGGCAAAGTGACGCTTTTCGAACAAAACCATCAGATCTTTTGTTGATCGGAGAAAAATTCCCAAAGTTTCGCCCGCCATCATGGTGAACACCCCAAACATGCTCTGAGCTTCATACTTGCCTGTACTGCCTTGTTTTCAGCGATCTCGACTCACAAAATCGAAAATTTCTCTCCCTTGTCTTTATAGCAGCTTGCAACAGAGGAAGCAGTAACTGTGCTTTTCTTTTGCCAGCTACCAAAGCAATCATCAGCATTGAAAACGTCGTAGCCTCTGCGAGCATTAACCAGACTGTCGACCTGAAAGAAATTACCAGGGCATTTGCTGATGTTGAATATCATCCAGATCAGTTCCCCGGACTTGTTTTCAGGCTAAAGTTGCCAAAGACTGCGACATTGATCTTCGGCTCAGGCAAGATGGTTTGCACCGGATCTAAATCCTCGGAACAGGCTTCAAAGGCGGTCAATGCAGTCGTTGATAAACTTCGAAAGGGAGGCATCGACATTCGGAACGAGCCTATCGTCGTAGTCCAGAATATCGTAGCTTCGGCATCTCTGGGCGGGAGGGTGCATCTTGAGGAAGCGGCAAGGCAATTGCCAAAGTCGATGTACGAACCGGAACAATTCCCGGGTTTGATCCACAGAATGGCCGACCCGAAAACTGTGATTTTACTTTTTGCTTCGGGCAAGCTCGTGTGCACTGGCGGAAAGACGGAGGCAGATGTCTATCGCGCCGTGAACAACCTGCACGTCACGCTCGAGCAAAAGGGACTAATGATATACGCTTGAACGCGGAGCTATTCAGGCATAGCTATTGACTGATCCAGGTCTCCTCTAGTCGCGATTTGAAAAGTTTCAATATTCACTTGCTTCAAGCTAAATATCTAGAATCGCCTTTAGCCCCTTGCACCTGTTTCTTATCGTCACTTCGGTAACACTTGCCGCATCCGCCAAGTCCTTCTGTGTCTTGTTATCATTTTCAACGACACATGCAAGGTAAAGCGCAGCTGCCGCAAGGCCCATTGGATCCTTCCCTGCAGACGTACGAGTCTCCCCCGCGCGCCTAAGAATTTCGAGTGCCCTCCTCTGCGTCCGTTCCTTTACTCTTGCCTTGCTTGCGATTCTGGAAACACACTTCGCCGGGTCTACAACGGGCATTGTGAGATTCAATTCTTTGAACAATAGACGATAAGATCGCGCCAGATCCTTCTTCTTGATGATGCTAATTGCCGCAATATCTTTGAGCGTCCTCGGCGTATCTGTATCTCTGCACGCCGCATAGAGAGATGCTGCGATGATCGCTGAGATCGACCTCCCACGAATCAGTCCGAGATCGAGCGCCTTCCTATAAATGTAGGCAGCTTTTTCGATCACGGCATCATTAACATTCAATTTGTCAACTAGCCTATCAAGCTCGGTGAACGCCTGCCTTTTGTTGCGATCTACAGACTCATGAACCTGGCTTCTTCCATCCCACGTTCGAAGCCTCTCTATCGTCCCCCTCATTGATGTCGAAAGCGATTTGCCAGAAGCGTCCCTGTTCTCTTTCCCAATGGTGGTCGCAAGCCCCATGTCGTGCATCGCGAGGCTTGATGGGAGTCCAGTGTGAGCGCGTTGATTAGTCTCTTCAGATGAGAATGCGCGCCATTCCAGCCCTCTGTCCTCTATCCTTTCCTTGACGACGTACCCGCAGTTGCTGCAAAAGAGCTCTCCACCTGAAGTGTCTGCGACCATGGGTCCCCTTGCGCATCTAGGGCAGCGATCAACCAATCGCTCCGTTCTCTTGAGGCTAGCATAGTTTTTGTTCTCAATGCTCATTTCAATATCACCTGAACTTCTTCAGGCACGTAGCCAAGGTCGCTTTCTCCATCACCACAGCGATAATCCGGCAAGTAGTTCCCGTTTCTTACGGCGTGCTTACTCTCTTTCTTCTCTGGCCTTACCTATAATAGGAAACTGCAACCCTTTGGGCAGGTTTGCCTTCCCTCGAACTCTTGACTTTGCGGATTGCATCCTCAAAGTGCTTCATAGTCACGACTGCTTCTGTTGCATGCTTCTTCGCATCCTCCGGCTTTGGATAGGCGGCGAGGAATTCTTGGAGCACGAGCGAAAGTGCAGTATTGACTACTGCAGTAA
>DAIDAB010000117.1:0-407 GCA_027310845.1 bacterium
AAAAGATCGCATACTCAAGAGCATAGAAGATGGCTCAAGCGAGGGCGCGATGAGAGTGGTCGATGGAAGCGGGCTCGTTGTTCCTGAGCATCCGGATGGGTTTTATCTTGGTCCCACCATCTTTGATCACGTGAGCCCCGAGATGAGCCTTGCAACGAAGGAGATCTTCGGCCCAGTGGCTAGCACAATAAGCGTTTCAACGCTTGATGACGCGATCGAGTTCATCAACCAAAGTACTAGCTATGGAAACATGGCGAGTGTATTCACATCTAGCGGCAGTATCGCAAGACAGTTCAGGCGGCGGGTAGATGCCGGAAACATCGGAATCAACATCGGGGTTGCCTCGCCCGCCGCAAACTTTCCCTTTGGTGGTAGGAGAGAATCCTTCTATGGGATATTGCACGCGC
>DAIDAB010000117.1:417-6552 GCA_027310845.1 bacterium
TTTCTTCACCGACAAGAAGGTCATCATCTCTCGATGGTAGCTTTTGATAGTGTCGTCTGTTCTGTATCATTGCGAAGCACCCCTATGCTGCGTCAAGCCATTTGTAGTCTGAAATTTGACTGATCTACGCCGTGGTTTGAAGAAGTGAGTTCCCTCTTCGAAGTGTTTATTCCCGGAAAATTCGAGTCAATCTTGCTTGTGAAGATTAACCAACCAAGTTCAGTTGACAGAGTAAGATAGTATGTCGACGAAAGAGAGATTGACGCTCTAATTAGTGTACTTGCTCCAGAGAATACGAGAACGTCCAGTCTCGCTCCTCGGTCTTAAGGTTGCACTGTCTCAGAAATCGCAGAGACAAATAGGTTTCCTCCAAATAGAGGACATCAACACTCCGCTACTTGTCTTACCATCCGGAGACAAGAGAGTGAACTTTAGGAAGCTTGCAAAACAGCTTGGATTGCCGCATAGACCTTGAGGAAAATATCTACAGAAGAGATGAAGGCAAGTACCGATTATTCGATAGATGGGATACCACCATTCCGACATGAGCTGAAGATCCGAGTCATTATTGACAACTCGCTCTTCAGATTCCATAGAGCTTGGGCAGCTGCCGGTAGCCCAAACGCAGTAATGAGCATCGACGCAGGACTTATCAACGGACTGAAATTGTCTTGCTTTGACGTCCCAGAATCGAAATTGGGACTTGATAAGATTTGAATCCTTGATTCGCTGGTTGACTAACCATTACGTCTTAGCACTGCGATCACGGACTCCATCGTCGCTGGGGCTCTGTTGATATCCGGTCCTTTCCGAAGCCTGGAAAGCGCATCATTCAGTGCGTTGAACACTGCTGGATAAGCCGCAATAGTGCCACTCTCTCCGACGCCTTTGGCGCCATTAAGCGTGATCTCCGACGGCGTCTCAACATGAAAGACATCGACGTCTGGACTCTCAAGCGAAGTTGGAATAGTATAGTCGAGAAAGTTAGTGCTGAGCAAATGTCCTTCGTTGTCGTATTTCATTTCCTCGAGGAGCGCGCCACCTATTCCGTGAATCACGCCTCCGTGAATTTGACCGTCTACTATTGTCTCGTTTATCGGCCGGCCACAGTCATCAACTGCGATGTACTTGTGGATTTTGATTTTCCCCGTTTCGACGTCAAGTTTTACAGCGCATAGGTGAGCGCCGCTTGCGAAGGTTGGTGCATTCATTTTGAACTCCGAGCTGGCAGAGAGTTCGTTCAGCTCGAGCTTTTCCATAAGTTCTTGCAATGGAATTAGAACAGTGTCTTGCTTCAAACGTTCCACTATTGCGTTGTTCTTGATATCGAGGTTCCCAGACTCTGTTCCAAGAACTTTCGCTGCTCTTGCAAGAAGATCAGATTTGAGCGTGCGCGATGCCTCAACGACTGAACTTCCTCCCGTTGCTGCTGATCTACTCCCAAATGTTCCAATGCCTACAGGAATGAGTGAAGTATCTCCCCATACCACAACTACCCTTTCAAGTGGAACGCCTAATTCCTCTGAGCATAGTTGTGCAAGCGTGGTTTCAAGCCCCTGACCGTGCGGCGAGGACCCAGTGTAGACGGCCACCATCCCTGATTCGTCAATTACCACTCTGGCAGTCTCCGTAAGCTGAGAACCAGTGTCCTCTACGATAAGACAGGTCCCGACGCCTGCCACAATGTTTTTCTCATGTGCATTTGGATTGAATTTTTGATTGACTTCGTTTCGCCATTCAAGCAGATCTGGGTACCCCGATGATTTCTCAAGAACATCCAAGAGAAGCGGGAAGTTCGCCCCGTCATACACAAAGCCCGCGCCGTTGTCGTATGGGAACTCATTGGGCAAAATTGCGTTGCGCCGGCGGAACTCTATTGGGTCGATTCCTATTTTTCTTGCCATGATGTCGACGAGCCGCTCGATGAAAAAGCTCGCTTCAGGCCTTCCTGCTCCCCTCACCGGACCGAGCGGCCCTTTGTTTGTGACATAAACAGTCGCATTCAAGTCAAGGTTAGGGATCTTGTAGGAGCCAGGAATTAACCTCAATGTCAGACCTGCGGAGACGCTGAATGTTCCTGAGACCCCTGCATCCGATTCTAAATTTGCTTTGAGAGCGATTATCTTGCCATTCGTGTCACAGGCGAGAACAACCTCGCATTGCTGATCCCTACCCGAAGCGCTCTCAACCAAATCTTCTGTTCTCGTCGATGTCCACTTGACGGGACGGCCTGTTATTCTTGATAGTATGCACGCAATTGCATATTCGGGATAGGACTGCGCTCCTTTCGTTCCAAAACCTCCTCCAACGTCCATTACCCTCACGCGAAACTTTTCTTTCGGAAGCTGAAGCTCGGATGCGAGATAACTATGCAGGCGCTGAGCGGACTGCATTGTGGCGTGCACATCGTACACATTCTTTTCGGCATCATAAGACGCCAGGATCGCGCGAGGCTCTATTGGAGTTCCCGCCTGCCTTGCAATGCCAATCGTGGCTTTTACAACATAAGGCGCAGATTTTATGGCCTCTTCCACATTTCCTTTTTTCCCTATCTGAGTCATGATAATGTTGTCGGGCAAATCCTCGTACAGAGTTGCCTTTCGGCTCTTCGCATCCTCAATAGTATTTACGACTGGAAGTTCTTCATATTCCACCTTGACTTCGTCTATCAAATCTTCGAGAGAATACTTGCTTCTGACTAGAATCGCTGCTACGGCCTCTCCTGCATATCTCACCTTTCCAACGGCGAGGTGATATCTCTGCGCAGGCTTTTGCATTGGGAGCTGGCTAAGCGGGCGTACTCCTTCTTTCAAAAGATCTTCCCCCGTAAGCGAAGCGACGAATTCAGCGGAAGAGCTTACATTTGAGAAGTCAATCTGCTTGATTTTCGCGTGTGCGTATGGGCTGCGGACAATTCCAAGATAGGCTTGGTCTTGCAGATTCAGGTCGTCGACAAACCTGCCCCGGCCAGTGATCAGTCTAATGTCCTCTACTCTTCCCTTTGGTTCCTTTAAAGTCGAAATAGAAGGAATGTGTGTCATCGAAATCAATCCAGTGTTTTCCAGCTTGGGATAAAATGCATGTCGCCATGAAATACTGAGCGGTTGCAGATGGATCTGGCCACGAGAATCATGGATCAAAAAAGATTGATTTGGAAAGCTAATCTATGCCGGAGAAAGACACTGTCCAAGCGGGATTGCTGAATTGACTGACATAGTTCTTGGCATTCTTCTCACATTTCATATTGGCGCGGTTGTCGGATGGTTGGGATCTTCCATTGTGTATGCAAGGGTCGTGGGGCCGGCTCTAGAATCAATGAAACCAGAAACTAGGATAGATTTTCTTCTAGACATGTTGCCGAGATTCTCAAAATTTGCCTTGATAAGCGCGCTCACGACAATAGGAGCAGGCATCGTTCTGCTGGGTTGGGTTTCTGGGGTTGACACTTCGCTCCTCCCTACTGGCATCGGATTCCTGCTCCTTCTCTCGGGGGCAGTTCTAGCCTTTGTGGGGTTGCTCATAGGAATGACACTAGTGACATCCTCCACGAACAAGCTTCTGAAGCTTCTTCAAAGGACGAAGGCCAATGCGCAGGAAGCTACGAGTCCTGAGGTGAATGCGATGATGCTCGAAGCTCAAAGAAACATTCGAACGGGCGCAAACGCTTTGTCGGCAATACTTCCTGTCGTAATGGCGTTGATGATATTGAGCCTGTACGCCTGAATTCAATTCCTCGTATTGCATCCTCTCCGTAACAGTGCGAGCGGAACCAGCAGAAAGTGGAGCTAGTGTTTTGTATTACGCGCGTTCAATATCATTAGTTTCTTTGTGGATGCTTGTTCCTTAAGCAGGATCACCATGTACTCTAGTGTGAAAAGGGGGGAGGGGGGGTTCGACCATGAAATGGAGAAAAGTCCAAAGCCATTGCTTTCACTTCTACTTATGACGTTCCCCTTTTTCAGAAGCTGAAATAAGGGCTGGATCAGGGCGTTCATTCTAGAAAGCATCAAAATTTCGGGCAAAGTACGCGTTCTTCACAAATCCTGAATTTTGCTCAAAAGAGCAAGCTAGCCTGGTTCATCTGTTGAAATCAAATAGGAATGAATCCTAAGGGCCGCCATGTGTGGAAGGAGCGAGTTGCCTACAAATATGCTGCAGAAATCGAACAGCGTTTGATCGCAAAACTTAACGCGTACTCTGTCATTCGCGAGATCCGTCAACCTGGTGGAATGATCTGAACTGGTTGAATGTATGAAAATTCCATACCGTTCTCAAAGGTTCCCGCTATGATGAGGTGATAACTTTGACTACTATCGAATCCACCGCCGATCAGAGTCTGTATGTCTTTGACGCTCTGACCTGGCAGCAGTGGATTCGATGCGCTCACAGAAAATATGAACGAATATGAGATCGCGAGAGAGAGCTGCGATTCAAGCCGGAGACTTGTGTTAAGAGAAATGATTGGCATTTCGGCTACATTCATCAGTGTGATGCCAATCACTGGGCCTGCCGGATTGTAGGGCGAAATGGGGCCTGTGACCGAAACGACCTTCACATTCGTTACCGCAAAGTGCAACAGCACTATCTGCCCCCACTCGTCTGCTCCAACCACAGTGTATATTCCTGGATTCAGGATATTGTCAATTGCTCCTTTTCCAAATTGGTCTCCCCCACTCCAGCTTCCGTTGAGCTGGATTGTGCCTGTCATAGGAATTAGGCAGCCTGGTGAGCCTGGGCCAGTACAGAGGTTAGAATAGTTCACGAGATTTCCTGACGGCTGGAAAACATAAGAATCGATATGGAATATTTCAGGGCAACTGTAAGTCCCAGGATGTATGAAGTGAACCATTTGAGCTTCGGAAATGCTAGTAACATTCGCAAGTGTGTAATAACCTTCAAAGATTCCGATCCCTACAGGGTAATTTTCCGAACAAGCTCCGAGCGAAAGGTATTGAATTGGCCAGCTATTTGAGGCGGACACGTTGTTCGTTGTCTTCATGGAGTTGCTCTCAGAGATGGTTAGCGAAATCCACTGGCCTGGGAGAATCGACGTGGCGTTCAAAGTGAGCGATGTTTCCAGTCCAGTTGAGGTGCTGACCTGCGCGGCCGTAGGGTTGAATGTTGTTGAATCAATTGCAAGGTAAAATGGCTGATCGTAGTTGCTGAGAGAATTTCCTAGGGCGACAAACAAGTAAACACCAAAGATTGAAGTTATGATGATTATTGTAATGAAACCATAGACCATGTTCTTGTTCCATCTGCTAGACATAGCGCAAACTCCATCCAGTGAGCCTATATTTGAAGCCTATAACGAACAGGTGAGAGATTGTCCGCCGACTATGTTTTGAATCCTGTAGTTGGATTGTCCCTTCTATTCTGTTGTAAACAGACAGGAAAGGAACTAGGACTAATCAACTTTCAGAGAGTGATGCATTTCATGACAAGGGCATTGACGAACTCAGGATCCATTTGCCTTCAAGCGAATTAGGAGGTTATTAGGAAGAATATCTACGATTTTCCGCGTTGTCCTAAAGTAGGAATCGCATCAATCTACTAAGCTCAGAAGGCAGAAAATGTTCCAAGTACCGCTTGTCCTCTTCAGTCAGCAGTCCAAAGCCGCGTACGCACAAGAGAAGAATTCCTCCTCCAATAAGGAAGTAAGGGATCAACGTTGTAGTTCTATCTGATACGAAGGTGGACAATGAAAACAACACGGCAAGCATGATGAATGACATAAGGAATACCTTGACATAGAACCCAATGTCAGCTACGCCTACAAGATAGTTCTTTGTCAAGTATACAGCCATAAGGAAACCTGCAATATCAACTAGGATTCTGCTCGTCGTAGCTCCCAACAAACCAAAACCGGGAACCAATGACAAAGACAGCGTCAGATCCAGCACCACAGTTACGATCCCTATCAACATGACTTGAGTTGTTTTCCCAGTCGAAAGAAGCAGTGAAGTAGGTATTCCCTGCATTGCAATAAAAAGAAAGAAACAAGCCATCAACTGCAGCGAAAGATTGGCCGCAAGATAACTTGATCCTCCTCCAGAAAACAGATTGATAAATTGCTTAGAGAGCGCAGCAACAGCAAAGGACACGGGGACTAGGGCGAGCACAGCGTACCTGAAT
>DAIDAB010000118.1:0-6011 GCA_027310845.1 bacterium
ATACTGCAATCGGTGGAAACAGACTCCCGGCTGAGTCAAGCTGCGGCTGATGAAAAGTGTCGGAACAATGCCCTGTCATTAGCAGATTCTTTCGCGCTCGCTCTTGCGAGGGATATGAAGGCCACACTACTTACGACCGACGGAGAGCTAGGGAGGTCAAAGGACTCTGATGTCAAGCTGTTTCGTGTCGGGCCGTGAAGGTTAGAAAAGATTCAAAGACGAACTAATCGTGCGCTGACATCCCACAATTTCGCAGCAATGCCATTATCATATGATTCTTCAGCTGATTTCTTCGAAACTTTCTTTTCAAAATACTCGCCGGAAACGTTCTCCACATCAGGCGAAGAAGCTAGATACACTATAGTCTCTGCGCCTTTCTTGGCACTTGTCATGAAAAGCGTTGGGAGCTTCATTATGAATCCAGCAGGGCCTGCAGCTCTGCTCCAGATGTTTGTCGCGACAGCTCCAGGATGAAGAGAATTCGAAGTAACACCAAAAGAAGACACCGGTATTGCAAGTTCTCGTGTAAACAAGATAAGCGCAAGTTTTGACTGGGAATATGCCCGAAAGCCGCTGTATCCATTCTCACCCTGAAGGTCGTCGAAATTGATATGTCCTGAATAGTGGGCAACAGAAGACACATTGACGACGCGTGAGGGAGCACTTGCCTTTAGCTTCTCCAAAAGAAGATTTGTGAGAAGAAAAGGAGCTAAATAATTGACTGCGAAGGTCATCTCAAATCCATCTTCGCTCAGGTGACGCCGTAAATTGAATAGACCGGCGTTGTTAACGAGGACATCGAGTTTTGAGTATTTTTGTTGAAATTCCACAGCAAGCTTTCGAATCGAGACTAGAGAAGAAAGGTCAGCAATCAAGAGATCAACTAAATTATTCCCGCTCTCTTCCTTGATTTTAGATTGCGCTTCTCTGCCTTTTTGCTCGTTGCGACAGACCATAACAATGGATGCTCCCATCTTCGCAAGATCTGTCGCTGCTGCCCTTCCAAGGCCCGAGTTTGCGCCTGTGATCATGCAGATTTTATCTTTCATCTTCACTTCGCCCTTTTACAATGGCGTTTTTGTAAAGGGAATCTCTATGCTACTAATTCTCGATTCGGGAATCAATATTTTTCTAGCCTGCTAATCAAGATGCATTCGTGGAATCAGCTAAAATCCTTTATCAGTGGCCACACGCTCGCCAGAGAGGCCTTGGGCTGGCTTGCAACGTAGACTGGAAGATTGTTTTCATTATTCATGCAATAGCTGCAGGTAATCAGACCAGCCTGTGTCACGTTCGAGAAGAGCGTCTCAAGCTGGGAAAGAGATACCCCAACCGTGATCATTATAGATTTGTTTAGGCATGGGCGAGGCCCCCAAATGAAATAGTTGTTGTGCGCACTTATCACTGGAGGCAAGTTGTCTCCGTTACCTAGAAAGATAAGAGCGCTTGCCTCGCCATAGTTTGATGCAAAAATGCATGCTTGGCCCTCTTCATTCAGTGGCAAATTGTGATACACCTGGGAAACATTCCCGACAAGAGTGGTCCAGCCGAATCGATCGCCTAGGTACTGGGGAAACTGACCTGCATTTTGCTGTGCGGCCGCCCCGTTTCCAACTCCAGTAAGACTTCCATACACGCTCACAAATGTCTGGGGCGGCAAGACAGGTGCATATAGTGGAGCAAGTGCCGCGCCAGAAATCAAGACGGTTCCAAGATATCCATAGAAGAGCAAACGGTACCTGTTCTTGATTGAAAATTTTCGCTCTAGAAGAACCCCACCTCCTGCAAAGAGAAAGGGGTATGCACCCATGATGAAGTACGGCTTGGCATTCAGGAAGGTAAACAAAACAAGAAGTATGATGAAAGATAGCCCTAGAACGGAATACTTCCGTCCCTGTTTCGAGCGAAGAAAGAAAAACGTGCCTATGATAGCCAAAGGTAGGCCCAAGGGACTTGCAATCAAAAGCTGGTATGCGAGAAATGACAAAGGTCCCGACCCGTTCAATCCACCATGGTGGATGTAAAAATCGACCGTGGGCCAACCATTGACTGCATTCCAGAGAATGTAAGGAAGAAGTATTGCGAATGCGATCACAACTGCAAGCCAAATCCACTTTGATCTAAAGTAAGATCTCCTAGACGTTAAGGTCAACGCTACTATAAGAGCCAGAAGAAAGAAGGATACCGTGAGTTTGGTCATGAGACCAATGCCAGCTACAACGCCGAGTAAAATCCATAGACGCGGATCTCGATTTTCCACTTTGATTATTCTAATCAAAATATAGGCTATGATAGCCCACCAGAGCATGTCAAGCACGTCCATAGAAAAGATGGATGCTACTGCGAATGATGCAGAAAACATTGTTGCGACAGCAGCGATTACCTGAGCCCTTCGACCTCCTCCAAGTTCGGCTGCCAACTTACCCGCGACAAAGACTATGGCTGCTCCAGACACTGCTGGAACGATGTGAATTGAGATCAGAGAATCACCTGAAATTACATTCATGATCCAAGCCAGAAGAGCTATCATTGGAGGGAAATCCACGTAGCCGAGGGCCAAATGCTGACCACTCACAATGTAATAGAGTTCATCGCGAAAGTATCCATAGTTGCCAGCAATGATCATGTGAATGAGAAAATCGATCAAGGCAACATAAAGTAGCAGTGCAGTTCCGCTTCTCAGATCGATTTTCCGCATTTTACCTGCATTGAGTGTCTCAGATGCGTTTTATGGATTCCTCAGCGCGTGTCAAGAACTCTCATTCTAACTGATTTCAGAACTCTCTTGCGCCCTCGTCTCTTCAACTAATTAGGATCAAGGATGAGATTTGACTCTTGTCCCTCTGATCAGTCTCTGGTTTTTCTCAGGAAGAGTTTTACTACGAGCATTCCGACGAATATTGAACAGCAGGAAAGTAATCGGCTACTATATTTTCAATGCCATAACCAATGTGCCTCCACCCAACACAAGGAGAAGCGCCTATTCTCTTCTTGATGAAATTACAACGACTAGGCTCGATGCGAATCTGAAGATAAATAGCCCCGCTATTAGAGGAATCATTCCGGGGAATAGCGTGAGATTCATGATGGAATCCACAGTCGTACTAGCAGAGATGTTCAGATAGCTGAACAAGACCCCTAACGATCTGGGATCATTCAGAGTCCATCCTGACTTGCATTTACGCAGGCGCGTCGCCCACCACAGAATATCCAAGAGTTGTGGTAACTGTGAAACTATAAGTTTCTCCGCGTGATGGGTTGAAGGGGACATTCACAACTGCAACTGATCCAGGCTGAATCGTTGTCGCAGGACTGAGCTGGTATGACTCAACGAAACTGTTTGAAGTCACATTTTGAACATAGACAGCTGACACTGTAACTATTGTCGAACCGGTGTTTCTCAGGTAAAGATTTGCACCAGCTTGTTGACCAGCAGTAACTTGACCTACGGTCTCGGCGGGCATGACACCTCCAGGTGGAGCAGCTCTAGCTCTCATCCAATTGAAGAGTATGTTGACTGTATAAGTTGAAGTGGTGTCCGCAAGTATTCCTAGATAGAGATTAGATGCTCCCGAAAGTGGGTTGGTGTTGACTGACCCAGAGAATCCTCCAGTCGTTGAATAAAGCTGTGGAGCATTGTATCCAGAAAAAGAGGTGCCACTAGGTCCAGAATAGTTCAGACTGCTGTACGTCCAACTCGTAACCGATGTGCCTTGGGGCACATGGTCGGCAGAGTATGTACCACCATTCATGTAATCGAGATTGAAATAGGCCTTGCCGTACCCAGCATTTGTTCCTATGCCATTTGCCACTGAACTAGCCGTAGCGCTATTAACAAGTCCAACATGTCCGGTGTCTGTTCCAGGATTCACAGAGTTTGGATCCTGCACATTTGATTCCACGAGCATGGCTTCGTTTGGAAGTGCCACGTTGAAAGCAAGCGCTGGATTCGCTGAGTTGTAACCTTTAAGATTCAACGCATTTATCGTTCCAGAAGTGTAAGAAATTCCCGTAGCTTGGCTTAGCGTGTAACCTGAATATTCGTTAAAGCTTGAAGTTGCTGTGTTTCCATCAAAATATGCAAGAAATACGTTAGCGCCGTTGTCATATTGCGCATAGCTTGGGCTCAAGTTCGGAGCTTCGCCTGCAAAAGCTCCATCGAATTCTGTTCCAACACTCTGGAATGCCATATACACCGTGATTGCGCCAGAGGCAGATATTCCACTAGGGAGATTGAGCCAGAAGAGCGCGCCCGTCGCAGAGTTGGGAGTTGTGCTCCCAGAATATGACTCTAACCAAGAATGAAGTTCTCCAGAGAACACGCCACCAGAAATCGAAGAATAGAATCTTATGTTCCCCAAGTCTGTAGATTCAAGTGATGTGTAGAGTGCTGGATCTATTGTAATCACCTGTTGAAAGGGAGTTGGTGTCGCCGAACCTTGCGAATTGGTCAAGACGATTGGAACATAGGATCCAAGACCAGAAGTGTACTGATAGGCGATTTGTTCTATTGAAATTTGTTGCGAAATAGAATTCCCTTCGCCAGACAAAAGACTGGAGAAACCTGAAGCAAGAGAACCGAGTCCAGTAGTAGCAAATGCAAGAATAAGAGCGGCCACAGTTATGACAATCAGTATCATCAAGATCACTGATATGATATCACTCAGCGCTCGGTTCCTTCTTCTGGGAGTCCTGTACAGTCTCAATTGTTTCGCGCCAACATTCTATGGAGGTGAAGTCACAGTCAGCGACTCTACGATACCCTGATCAGTTGCTACCGTCACAAGATAACTTTGACTTGTAGACCATGAGAATGTCAGGGGAACATTGATAGATCTTGCAGAACCGATCCAATAATCAAATTGTCCTGAAACCCCCTGAGCTGATGCGTTGGCATCAAAGTGCACGAGCGCTGTCGTAGCAGGGTTGTAGATGTACAGACTGACGACTTGAATTGCAAACGGACTGTTGTTGCTTACAGTCAAGACTCCCAAAGAAGCAAATCTGACATTGAAGGGCGAAGCGGTACCAGAAGTCCAACTTAGCCCAAATGATGAATATCCTGAATTCAATCCAGTGAGAGAGGTTTCACTTGAGGAGATTGCTTGAGAAGTAGAGAAAGAGCTGCCAAGATTCTGGCTTGAAATGTAGTATAGATTTGATCCACTGCCGTAAAAGACAATGAGTGTTGTCGATACTTCACTTAGTGCCACTGACCAGCTGTTCGAAGTGCCCTGAAGCACAGTCTCTCCGGACGTTGCAAGTTGTCCGCGCGTGAAGCTCCAAAAGTTCACGGTTCCAGTCGTGGAACCCGTGGCACTTGAAGCAAGACCGGCAAAATAAATCGTATTCCCAATTGCAACAGCAGAGGAATCGAACATCGCGTAGTTTGAAGCAGGCGAGACGGATGTGCTCCAACCAGTTGTGCTGGTCACAATGAAGACTGGACCTGTCTTCCCACCCGTGCCATAAATCAAAGCAACCCCTCCTGATGACAGTGGAACCAATATTGGCGTCGCATCAGATGGCAAAGAAGAGATGTCAGTTATTTTGTTCCAGGATCCAGCACCTGCACCGCTTAGATGTTCCCACACTTCAATGTGGTTGTTATTTGATCCTTCAATGGAGTTGACAGCGACCCAGACATTTCCAGAAGTGTCTGCGATAATGGAACTGTAATAATCTGTGGTCCCAGTAGTTGTTATGCTGGACTGAGAGATACTCCAAGATATTGTTCCACCAGAATTCAGCGTTCCATATCTCCAGACAAAACTCGAGTAGGCGTCTGGTGAAGCCATTACATAGTATACCGTATTCTGAACTTGCCAGAGGCTAAAAGTAGTTCCATATTGCGAACCGGAAGAGGTAGTAATGCTTGTGAGCGGACTCCAAGAGATTCCATCTTGCGAGGTTTCGTAAGCAAAGCCGTTTGTACCGCTGCCTGTCGTTCCGGTGCTGTAGAAATCCCACCAAAGTCCTTGGGCGAATATAACTTTCCTTTCACTCGAAAT
>DAIDAB010000118.1:6021-6506 GCA_027310845.1 bacterium
AAGCAGGTGAGGTTGAGATAGTCGTAGCCGACGAGTTGAAGCTAAGGCTTGGAACGACAATTGATGTTGCTTGGTTTTGATGTTGCTGTTGTGATAGAGCCTTCAAACTGTTGCCATAACCGCTGAACGCATTGAACATCACAATGAAGGTTCCGATGGCGACAAACACCACCGCGATGAAGAACAATGTACCAACGACCGTACTCAATGCGCGTCTCTGTCTGCTACGCCTGTGCATTGACTCCTACCTCATATCCGGTGGATGACACAACAAGGAAATTGTAAGTTGACCCGTATTTTGTTACTAATTGCAAATGGATTATCGTAAATGAACCTGGGTTGATCGCAATCGGTGGATTGAACTGAGTAGAGTTTATGACTACTCCACTGGAAGCATTGTTCACATATATCGCAGATATCAACGCTTGAGCCTGCCCGACATTTCTGACGTAAAGGTTCGTGCCTGCTTGAGTCACTTGTTGAAC